>DLRQ01000001.1 GCA_002501135.1 Candidatus Neomicrothrix sp. UBA7884 | reverse complement strand
CACCCCCCTTGCCCACATGTACCAGCACGCCCGCTGGGCCCGCTTCGCCGACGGCGCCGACGAGATACACCAGATGCGCATCGCCCAGCGGACCATCGCCGCCTACAAGGACCACGGCAGCACGGCATCCGCCACAGGCGGTCTGCCCATCTAACTGGATCGAGCCCGGCTGGGTCGGGTACCGATTTGAGACCCCGGGGTCAGATCATGGGGTCACCGTGCACCTGGCCGGGTCACGAGCCACCGTCCACGTCGTGGCCTTCTCCACACGGGTGGCACTCCAGAGCCAGGGTCACGTGGGAAACCCCCATTTTCGCAAGAGACCCCTCCAACTCGGCTCCAACCACCTGCGCTTCGTGGAGGCTGTCTGCGGCCACCACCACGTGGGCACTGAGTGCGACCATCATTGAGTCCACAGCCCAGACGTGCAGGTGGTGCACGTCGTCGACGCTCTCATGGGATGTCATGGCAGCAGTCAGTTCGGTGGTGTCGACTCCGGCAGGTGTTCCCTCAAACAGGATGCGGGTTGTTCGGCTGACCAGCCCCACCCCGGACCACAGGACCAGCCCGGCAATCACGAACGACACTGCGGGATCAACCCAGGTCGCATCCCAGAACACGACGGCAAGGCCGGCTACGAGCACACCGAAGGAACCGGCTGCATCGCTGAGCAGGTGAAGCGCAGCTCCAGAGATGTTGAGGCTCCGGTCGCCGCTGCGCTGGAGCATCCATGCGCTGCCGCCGTTCACACAGAGACCGACGACGGCCACCGTGAACACCCCCCACCCCGAGACCTCGGGCGGGTCGCTGATGCGCCGTGACGCCTCCACGAATATCCAACCTGCAGCAACCAGCAGCAGCACTGCGTTCAGGAGGGCCACCATGACCTCTGCACGCCTCAGACCAAAGCTGTACCGGTTGCTTGGTGCCCGGGACGATAGAGACATGGCAACCGAGGCGACCACCAGGGCGAACACGTCGGATCCCTGGTGGACCGTGTCGGCAAACAGGGCAAGGGAGCCGAACAGGACCGCACCCGCTACCTGAACGACCAGCAGCACCCCGTTTGCCGCAAGCGCCCAGCGCAGCACCGGCCCCGCACCGGGCCTCCCGTGGGAGTGGCCACTGTGGTCACTCCTGGGAGCGCTCACGACGGCTCATACCCGGCCAGGCCAGGCGCGACCCCCTCGACGGCCACCATGCCAGCCCGCTTTCCTGTGCTCATCGGACCAACTGTATGGTCGGGTGCACGCAGGACCGGCTAGCAGGCCTGCCGAACCCGACCCCCAGGAGCACGCAGTGACATCTCCAGACCAGGTAGTTATCGCCGAGGCTGTCCGAACTCCGATCGGCAGGCGCGGTGGCGGCCTCTCCACATGCCACTCCGTTGACGTCCTGGGTGCAGTCCAAAAGGCCCTGTTTGACCGTTCCGGGGTCGACCCACTCGAGGTCGGCCAGGTTGTAGGCGGGTGCGTAGGCCAGGTTGGCATGCAGTCCATGAACGTCACCCGTACGGCATGGCTGACCGCTGGTCTGCCAATTGATGTGCCCGCAACCACGGTTGACACGCAGTGCGGCTCCTCCCAGCAGGCCACCAACCTGGCCTATGCGCTCGTCGCCTCCGGCACCGTTGATGTCGCCGTTGGCTGTGGGGTGGAGTTGATGAGCCGGGTCAAGTTCGGTGCAACCACCCCCAGGGATCCTGACTCCGGCCTGCCGATCAACCACAACTACTTTGAGCACTATGAGTTCACCACCCAGTTCGAGGGTTCTGAGCGAATCGCCGACCAGTGGGGAATCACCCGCGAGGACTGCGATTCCTTCGGGAAGATGTCCCAGGACCGGGCGGCTCGGGCATGGGAAGAGGACCGTTTCGGAACCCAGATCGTTCCCGTTGAGGCTCCGGTCATGGACGAGGACGGCTCCCCCACGGGCGACACCACCACCATTACCCGCGACGAGGGCCTCCGCGACACCAGCATGGAAACCCTTGCCGGTCTACGCCCAACCGGCCGTGAAGACGGCGTACACACCGCGGCCACCTCGTCTCAGATCTCCGACGGAGCCGGGGCACTGCTGCTGATGACCGCCGCCAAGGCCGAGGCACTGGGAGTCACGCCGATCGCCCGGTTCGTCGACACATGCCTGATCGGCTCCGACCCGGAACTCATGTTGACCGGGCCAATAGGCGCCACAGCCAAGTTGCTGGCTGACAACTCGATGACAATCGACGACATCGACGTCGTGGAGATCAACGAGGCATTCGCCTCGGTGGTTCTTGCCTGGGAAAAGGAGTTCGGGGCCGACATGGAACGGGTGAACCCCAACGGCGGCGCCATCGCCCTCGGTCACCCGCTCGGAGGCACCGGAGCCATTCTCACTACCAAGGCCGTTCACGAACTGCAGCGCACCGGAGCGGACCACGCCCTTGTCACCATGTGCTGCGGCGGCGGCATCGGAACCGGGACCCTGCTTCAGCGCTTGTGACAGCAGTCTGACCCGCCTCGCCTACTCCCCGAAATAAGCCAGGTGGACGGCCTCCAGCTCGTCGCCCTCGGGCGTCACCGCCACGAACCCACCCCCGGCCACCTCAGACGGCACCAGGGCCAGCGCCAGGTTCGAACTGTGCTTCGGGGACCACACCGCCGACCGCACGGTTCCCACCTCTTCGCCAGTACCGCCAGCACCGCCAGCGTAAACCGGCCACGGGTGCTCGCTCGGCACATCCAGACGCTCACCCGACAGCAGCACCTTCACCAGCCTCCGCGCCGGGCCCCGCTCACGCTCGGCCAACAGGGCCGCCTTGCCGACAAAGTCGTCCTCGCGGTCGAGGGACAAGAAGCGCCCCAGCCCCACCTCCAGCGGCGAGGCGCCACCGCCACAGTCGGTTCCATACGAAAACAACCCCGACTCGATCCGCTCATCAGACATTGGCCCACCGGGGTGGATCCCATAGGGCTCACCCGCCTCCCACACGGCCTTCCACAGGTCGTTGCCGCGTGAACCATCGGTCAGGAACAGTTCGAACCCGCCCTGTCCGCTCCACCCCGAACGGCACAGCACGAAGGGGATGCCGTCGTGCTCCACGTCTACGAATCCGAAGAAGGGAACGTCTCGCACCCACTCGCCCAACATGTCAACCATCACATCCTCGGCGCGCGGCCCCTGCACGCCCAGCGGCGACACGTCGGGTTCGAACACCCGGCAGTCCAGGCCCCGCTCGGCACCGACCGCCTTTATCCACAACAGCAGGTCGCTGTCTGCGATGGAGAACCAGAAGCGGTCCTCGGCCAACTTCAGAATCATCGGGTCGTTGATCAGCGTCCCCTCGTGGTCGCAGATCGGTGCATAGCGCACACGCCCGACGGCGCACCCGACCATGTCGCGGGCCGACACGTACTGCACCAGTTCGAAGGCGTCAGGCCCAACCACCTCAACCTGGCGTTCGCAGGCCACGTCCCACAGCGACACACGCTCTACAAGCGCCTTGTACTCGGCATCGGGGTCCCCGAACGACTCCGGCAGGACCATCTTGTTGTAGACGCTCGCATACGTCATCCCGTGTGCGGACATCGCCTCATAGAACGGTGACTTGCGAATCCTGGCCCCCAGGCCAATCGTGAAACTCACCGTTCAACCTCGCTCTCATCGTGTCGGTAGTGCGGCGCCGCCGACGCCTCCAGCGGCGTGTTTCCGAGGATCAGGTCGGCTGCCTTCTCAGCGGTCATCATCACGGGAGCGTAGATGTTGCCGTTTGTGAGGGTCGGCATGACCGAGGCGTCGACCACCCTCAGGCCCTCGGTTCCGTGTACCCGCATTGACCGCGGGTCGACCACTGCCATGTCGTCGGTTCCCATACGTGCGGTGCACGAAGGGTGCAACGCTGTCTCGGCGTCTCGCCTTACCCACTCCAGAATCGCCTCGTCGCCCTGCACCTCGGGCCCGGGTGACAGTTCGCCACCGTTGAACTCGTCGAAGGCCGCCTGACCCATGATGTTGCGCGCCGCCTTGATTGCCTCTGACCACTCGCGACGGTCCTCGGGGGTGGACAGGTAGTTGAAGAGCATCCTGGGCTTCTCAAACGGATTGTCCGACCTGATCCTGACCCACCCGCGGGAGTTGGAGAACATGGGACCGATGTGGAACTGGTAACCGTGGCCGGCAGAAGGCACCGAACCGTCATACCGGATGGCGATCGGCAGGAAGTGGAACATGAGGTTGGGCCAACCCACCTTCTCGTTGCCACGCAGGAAACCTCCCGCCTCGAAGTGGTTTGTGGCGCCGGGCCCACGCCGGAACAGCCACTGCAGCCCGACCCAGGGGCGGCGCCACATTGCCAGATATGGCGCCATCGAGACCGGTTTGGTGCATGCATACTGCACGTACACCTCAAGGTGGTCCTGAAGGTTCTCGCCCACACCCGGCAGGTCGACCAGCTGCTCGACCCCGGCGTCTGCCAGAACCGCAGCAGGCCCGATGCCGGAGAGCTGAAGCAGGTGCGGCGTGTTGATGGCCCCACCGCACAGGATCACCTCGGCGGCTCGTGCCACGCTCCTGGTGCGCCTGCCGCGTCGCTGGTGCTCGACCCCGACCGCCCGTGTCCCCTCAAACAGAATCCTCGTCGCCTGTGCCCGGGTAACAACCTCAAGGTTGGGCCGGTTCAGCACTGGGTGGAGGTAGGCCCTCGCAGCCGAAAGACGCCGCCCTCGATGGATGTTCCGGTCAAATGCGTTGAAGCCCTCTTGGCGGTAGCCGTTGACATCATCTGTCAACGGGTGCCCGGCCTGCTGTACCGCCTTGAAGAATGCCTGGAACAGCCGGCTGGTGGCGGGTCCACGTTCGAGCACCAGGGGGCCATCACCACCGCGCCAGTCGTCCTCTCCGGCCAGACAGGTCTCCATGCGCCTGAAATAGGGAAGACAGTGGGCGTAGTCCCAGTCCTCACAGCCGGGGGTGGCAGCCCACCGGTCGAAGTCCATCGGGTTGCCCCGCTGGAAGATCATGCCGTTGATGCTCGACGAACCACCCAGCACCTTGCCGCGTGCGTGGTAGACCCGGCGGCCTCCCATCTCGGGTTCCGGCTCGGACTCGTACCTCCAGTCGTAGAACCGGTTGCCTATACCGAACGAGAGGGCGGCCGGCATGTGGATGAATACGTCCCACCGGTAGTCGGGGCGGCCAGCCTCGATCACGAGCACCCGGTTCGAGGGGTCTGCGCTGAGGCGGTTGGCCAGGGCACAACCGGCTGACCCACCGCCGACGATCACGAAGTCGTAGTGGCCCCGGGCCTGCTCACCCACCTGTCAACCTCCCCCGACCAGTCGTCACGAATCCGCAGAGTCTGCCCGATCCGGAGCGCCGGTGTGCCAATCCAATAACAACAGGCTGTGTACATAGTTTCGTACACAACTCCAGTCACATCATGTTCTCTGGCGACATGGCAAGAACCGTTTCAGTCCGCCAGTTCAGAGCTGAACTGTCAAGCCTTCTCGACGGTGTCACACGTAGAGGCGAACATGTCGTCGTGACCAGGAACGGACGACCCGAGGCAACCCTCGTTGGCATCGACGAGTACGAGGCACTCGAGGAGACAGCAGAGATCCTGCCCGATTCCGAGACCATGGCCGCGATTGAAAAGGGCCTCGCCGACTTCGCCCGGGGTGACTTCACCACACTTGCCGAGTTCCAGGCCGAAATGGACGCACGACAACCCGACAACACATGACCCGCGTCGTGCTCGGTCGCCGGGCACGAAAGGACACCGAGGCCCTGCCCTGGCGGCTGGCAGAAATGGTCATGGAGTCCGTTGGACTCCTCGAGCGGAATCCCGATGCCGGCAAGCCTCTTCAGGGGCGCCTCAGGAGTCTCTCCTCTCTACGAATAGGTGCATACCGAATCATCTACCAAGTCGTCGACAACGGTCACACCGTGAGGATCCTGACAATTCGCCACAGATCGGTTGCTACGAAACGGACCCCCGCCGCCGAGCCGCACACACGGCCCCTAGGGTTTCAGGTGTTGTGAAGAGGCTCTCAGAGTACCCAACGCCCCTGAAGCCCCTTCTGCGGGGCGTCTCACACCGCTCCGCGTTCACGGCTGCGCTCACCCTCGCTCCGATAATGATCGTCGTCGCCCCCGGTGTCTGGCCCCGTTTCATCACGGCCCTCTACAGCCTCTCAATCGTGGCCCTGTTCGGGGTCTCTGCCCTCTACCACCGGATCGACTGGGGCCAGAGGGGGCAACTCATCATGCAGCGCCTCGACCACATCACGATCTTCATTGCAATCGCAGCCACCTACACCCCGGTGGCGGTGTTCGCCCTCTCACCCTGGGCCATAAAGGTCGTGCTGCCGGTGGTCTGGGGAGGAGCCCTGATCGGTGCAGTCGTACGCCTGCGATACAGGGATGCCCCGACACCGCTTGTCGCACTCCCCTATCTGGTGGTCGGATGGAGCCTCCTGCCCGTGGTGGCCGATGCCTGGCAGAACCTGGGGGTGGCCGGATTCGTGCTGCTTCTCATCGGGGGCCTTCTCTACACCGCTGGCGGAATCGTGTTTGCCCTACGCCGCCCCGACCCGTGGCCCGACACGTTCGGCTTCCACGAGGTCTTCCACGTGCTCACTGTCGTGGCAGCAGCCCTCCACTACGTGGCGTTCGCCTTCATCGTCCTTCCGAAGGCCGCCTGACGTCTCTGTGAGGAACCGCTCAGGCACCTAGGGAAACCTGGTTAGATAGCGCCCCGGCTCCAGGCCGCAACGTGGTCAGGAGCATCCCTCGGAGGCATCAGCGGATCAGGCTCCGGAGCACCGACCGCCACGCCAAGAGGCAGGACACCCGCCCAGACGTCGGCCTCCATGTCCTCGGCATCGTCGACGGGTGGCCCCGTACGCACCTTCATGGAGCACTCCTCGAGCGACAGGGAGAGAACGGTGGTGCCGCGCACCTCCTTGTCGGTGTGGGGTCGCAGAACGGCCATCCGGCCGGGCAGCACGTGGTCGGTCAACTGGTCAAGAGCAGCGACCTTGTCATCCCAGTCGGTGACCTCGGTTGCGGTACCGAACACCACCACCGAGCGGTAGTTCATGGAGTGGTGAAACGCGGAGCGCGCCAGCACCAGGCCGTCCAGCAGGGTCACGGTCACACACACCTCGACACCAGACTTTGCCGTCCGCAGCAGCCGGCTGGCCGGCGAGCCGTGCAGCAGCAGACGGTCACCAAGCCGTGCGTAGAGCATCGGGATGACAACCGGGTGGGCGGCCCCACCGTCACCGGCAACCAGGCCGACATGGGCGATCATGCCCTCGTCGAGCACAGCCTCGATCGCATCCCGGTCCACAACACCACGTTCCGGAACGCGGCCGATGTCCGTCCTGTTTCCCGTCGATTCTCCCACAGTGACCTCCTCAGCCTCTCTCTGGCTGGATTGGCTAACCCATCGGCGAGAGAAGGTAGTCGCCGCGCTTGTCATCCCATGCCATCGCGACAAGGTCCCTTGCGGCGGCCGCCCTGCAGAACTGCAGGAAGCCGCTGTAGCCGAGGGCGCGCTCGCTGAAACCCTCGTCCTGCCTGCGCAGTTCGGTCTTGAGTCCCGACATGGCCACACCCTTCTTTCGGCCGCCACCGGCATCGGCAACCACCGACACCAGCAGGTCGAAAGCCGCCTGGGCGGGACCGTCACCTGTAACCAGGTCGACTTCGGGGTCCCGCTTGGCCCCCACCAGCTCAACGACCCTGCGGTCGGCCAGGTGACGCAGCAGCTCGGTGAAGCCACGGAACCCGTGGTCGGACTCGGTGAACGTGGGGTCGATTCGCAGGATCGCCCGCTTGAGGGTCGAGGCACGTACGTCCTCATGCGACCCCTGCATGCCTGCGAGCGTGGAGATCACCAGTTCATCGAGGCTGGGATCCTCGACCGACGGGGCGTCACCGGTCGGTGCCTCAGACCTCGAACTGTCCCTACGGCTGGCCTCTCGGCTGGCCTCGACACCCTCCAGGCGGTCGTAGAACAAGAACTCGTCGCAGGCCGGCGGCAGCAGGTTCGAGGTGGAGTCACGCACCCCGATGCCGATGACCCGACGGTCCAGCTCACGTAGCTTCTGCACCAGTGGCGTGAAATCACTGTCGCCCGTGCAGAGCACGAAGGTCGTCACGTAGTCACGTTCGAAGGCCAACTCAAGAGCGTCCACGACCATCTTGATGTCGGCGGCGTTCTTCCTGGCGGCACCCATTCGTTGCGGTATCTCGACCAACTCGACCTGATGACGGGTGAGGTGGCGGCGGTCCTCGTCGAAGCCGGACCAGTCGGCGTAGGCCCGCCGGTAGACGACGCGTCCCCTCTCGGCCATGGCGCGTGCGATAGGAGCGAAATCGAAGCTCTTCAGCCCGAGGCTCTCCCGTGCGCCGATCGCCAGGTTCTCGTAGTCAAGGAACAGGCCCATCCGTTCCTCATTTGCATCGGTTCTCATGGAACCAGTGTGCCCGCAGGAGCGACAGATCCGCGGACGACGACGGTCCTGCCTTCAGCGGGCAGTCTCAGAGGCTGGACCGGAGTGCTTCGATCAGGCCATTGGCACGTGGGTCACCCGCCATCCCGCCTCCCATCTGGTTCATCACATAGGCGAAGCCGACACCGCTTTCCAGGTCTCCGAAGGCGATCGAACCACCGGCCCCGGAGTGGCCGTATGACTCACCTGTCAGCATCGGGTTGACCTCCATGTCCCGCATGAACCCCAGGCCCCATGAGCACTCGGCCACGAGGCTCAGGTCCGGACCCCTTGATCGCTCGGAGCGGACGTGACGCACCGTGTCATCTGTTACAAGTCGGATTCCGTCGACCTCACCGACGGTGGCCGCGTAGATGCGGGCAAGAGCGCGGGCTTCGCTGATCCCGTTGGCCGCCGGCATCTCGGTGGCGTGCATCTCCCGTGTGTTGAACGGGTTCTCCGGGGCTCCGAACGGGATCGTCCCATCCATGGTTAGCGCTCGAAAGCCCATGGTGCCCGGCCCGATCACGGCCATCATCAGCTCCAGTTCCTCCTGGGTCGCCGGTGGCGGCGAGTTGAGGAGCGTGGCCACGCGACCCTCCTCGGATTCGGGCAGGCCGATGTAGGACTCAGCTCCCAACGGCCCTGCCACCTCCTCGGCCAGGAACGCACCCAGGGTGCGGCCGTCTATCCGCCGGACGATCTCGCCGACGATCCAGCCGTAGGTAATGGCGTGGTACCCATTTGCCGACCCCGGCTCCCAGAGCGGTTCCTGGGTCTCCAATGCCCGTAGAACCGGTTCCACCGCCCAGATCTCCTCCAGAGTCAGCGGCGTGTCGAGCGCGGCCAGCCCTGAACGATGGCTCATGCACTGGGCAACGGTCACTGCCTCCTTGCCGCCGCCGGCAAACTCCGGCCAGTACCGCGACACGGGAGCCTCGTAGTCGAGCAGGCCACGCTCGTAGAGCATCGCCGCACATATGGCTGCCAGCCCCTTGGTGGTCGAGAAGTGCAGTTGCAGGGTGTCGCTCTCCCAATTCCGACCCGATGCCTGGTCGGCCAGGCCTCCCCACACGTCGACAACGGGATCGCCATCCACGTAGACGCAACAGGCCGCACCGACCTCGCCGAACTCGTCGAAGTTCCGCTGGAATGCCTCGCCCACCCCCGTGAAGCCGTCCGCTGTGGTGCCGTGTACCTCTGTCATGGTTCTCCTCGCTGGGTCCATACATCCCGGGAACGTCTCCACGTTCCCTGACGGTCGAACCTATGTGCCGAGACCCCCACCATCCGTAACGGGCTTCTCGACACAGCGGCCCCTGCCGACCGGCAGGTAACCTTCCGGACCGGTGTGTCCGTCTCAGGAGCACCTGGCCTGACGAGATGGGAGCCCGACAGTGAGCGAACAGGTGCCGACGCTGGCCGACTTTCGCAGCGACACCGTCACACGGGCCACACCCGGGATGAGGGCGGCCATTGCCGCAGCAGACGTCGGCGACGACGTGTACGGCGAGGACCCGACCGTGAACGCCCTGCAGGACCGCATGGCCGACCTGACCGGCAAGGAGGCCGCCCTCTTCTTCCCGGCTGCGACCCAGAGCAACCTCGCTGCAGTGCTCAGCCACTGCCAGCGCGGCGACGAGTACCTGATCGGACGCAACTACCACATACTCACCGACGAGGCGTCAGGAACAGCAGCCCTCGGTGGAGCTGTCCCATGGCCGATCGAGACCGACGAGGGCGGTTCGCTCACCGCTGAGGCGGTCCGGGAAGCGGTCAAGGAACCCGATCAGCATCACCCGGTCACCCGCCTCCTGTGTCTGGAGAACACCGTCCACGGCTCCCCGCAGCCAGTCGACCTGATAGACGACCTGACTGCAACCGCCCGGGACTGCGGCCTCTCAGTACACCTTGACGGAGCCCGCCTGTTCAATGCCGCCACAGCCCTCAACGTGCCGGTGGCCAACATCATCCAGAACGTCGACACGGCCTCCATCTGCCTCTCCAAGGGCCTCGGCGCACCGATGGGCGCCGTGCTCGTAGGCGACGGCGACTCCATCGCACGTGCCTTCCGCCTGCGCAAGATGCTCGGTGGTGGGATGCGCCAGGTGGGCCACATGGCGGCCGCCTGCATGTACGCCCTCGACCACCACGTGGACCGCCTGATCAAAGACCACGAGAACGCCGCCCTCATTGCCGACGGCTTCCGTCGGATCGACGGCCTCAGAGTCAGACAGGCGACCAACATGGTCTGGCTGACTCCCCCGGCGGAGCACCACGACGCCCTTGCAGCCCACCTGGCTGCTGACGGCCTGCTGCTGTGGCCATGGAAGCCCACCATACGTATCGTCACCCATCTCGATGTAGATGTCGGACAGGCTCGACTGCTGGTCGACGCGGTTCAGCGCTTCTTCAACAACCTCTGACAGGAGGGCAGGGAAATGGACAACATGCACAAAGGACAGGTAGTGGTGGTCACCGGAGCGGGCCGTGGAATCGGTCGGGCAATCGCCGTGAGGTTCGCCGGTGCAGGCGCCCACGTGGTCGTGAACGACATCGACGCCGATGTCGTCAGCGAGGTAGCCGACCTGATCACCACAGCAGGAGGTATCGCCACCGGGGCCGTTGCAGACGTTTCGGACAACTCTCAGGTTGCCACCATCTTCGACACGGCCCTCGACACCTACGGAACGGTCGACGTGCTGGTCAACAACGCCGGCATCGTCAGCCCGATGCTCCACTTCTTCGAGGCCGACGAAGCCTGGTGGCGGCGCATCATCGACGTGAACCTGACCGGGCACTTCCTCTGCTCCCACCGTGCAGCGCGCATCATGGCCGACAGGGGCGCCGGGGTGATCATCAACATGTCTTCAGGCGGTGCCACCCGGGCGCACAGGGCCTTCAGCGCCTACGACGCCTCCAAGGGCGGGATCGAGGCTCTGACACGCGCAATGGCACTCGACCTCGGCCCGTACGGAATCCGGGTGTTCGCTCTGGTCCCCGGCGCCATCGACACCGTCGGAATGTCCGACGAGGAAACAGCACTCCGGGGTGAGAACATCCCCCTCGGCCGGCCCGGGTACCCCGACGACATGGCAGGCCCTGCCCTGTTCCTGGCCTCCGACGACGCCAGGTACATGACCGGAGACGTACTCAAGGTCGACGGTGGGATGCTCGCACAGCAGCGTTCGGCCACCGTCGACATCATGCCGCCCAGCGATTTTCCCGACCTGGCCGACCTGGACTGACCCCGGGTCACGGACACGCAACGGTGGGCCGGCAGACCTGATGTCAGCAGATCACTTCGACACCGTCATCGTCGGTGGTGCCGTGATCGGCAGCGCAGTCGCCTACTTCCTCTCGGAGAACCCCGACTACACCGGCACGGTCCTGGTGGTGGAGCCGGACCCCACCTACGCGCTCTCATCGACGACCCTGTCGTGTGCCAGCATCCGACACCAGTTCTCGAACCCGGTGAACGTGGAGTTGTCGCTCTTCGGTTCGAATTTCCTCGCCAATTTCCACGACCTTGTCGAGGTCGGGGGTAACTCGCCTGATCTCTGCTTCAGGGACACCGGTTACCTCTTTCTCGCCAGCGAATCGGGATGGGCCACACTCGAGGCCAACCACCAGGTCCAGTCCGCCTGTGGTGCCGACATCACGTTGATGGACCGTGACCAACTCGGCAGACGGTTCCCCTATCTCGCTGTAGGCGACCTTTCCGGCGGGAGTATCGGGGCGAACGGCGAGGGGACCTTCGACGCCTTCGCCCTCATGTGGGGACTGCGCCAACGTGCCAGATACAGCGGAGTCGTCTACTCAACCGACAGGGTCACAGGCCTTCAGGTCGAAGGAGACCGTGTTACAGCCGTCCATCTGGAGTCTGGCCGGACCGTCAACTGCAGCCACGTGGTGAATGCCGCCGGCCCGCGCTCAGCCGTCATTGCAGACATGGCCGGAGTCTCCCTACCTGTCGAGGCCCGCAACCGGTCGGTGTTCATATTTGACGCCGCCGAACCGGCCGAACGGGACCTGCCGATGATCGTGGACCCGTCAGGGGTGTACGTGCGATCCGAACCGCCGTACTTCCTAGCCGGTGCCCCTCCCACAGATGACGTTGCCGTCGATGCCGACGACCTCACGGTCGTGCACGAGGAGTTCGAGGACCTCATCTGGCCCGTTCTGGCCGAGCGGATACCGAGCTTCGACCGCCTCAGGGTCACGCACTCCTGGGCCGGCCACTACGCCTACAACACCCTCGACCAGAATGCAGTCGTCGGCCCCGCCCATCCGGTGGAGAACCTCATCCTGGCCAACGGCTTCAGCGGCCACGGGCTGCAACAGGCTCCCGGAGTCGGACGGGCCGTTGCCGAGCTGCTCACCTACGGCGAATACACGAGCATCGACCTGGGCCAACTGGGCTATGCCCGAATCGCAGCCGGAGAACCGTTTCCAGAGTCAGCAATCATCTGATCACGGCCGCCTCAGGGCGACCGCCTGCTCAGGTCTCGCCGAGGTAGGCGGCCCTCATCTCGGGGTTGGCCAGCAGGGACTTGGCGGAGTCGTCAAGCACGACCATTCCGGTCTGGAGCACCCAACCCCGGTCAGCGATGGAGAGGGCCATGTTTGCGTTCTGCTCAACCATGAACACCGCCATCCCCTCCTCATTGATCTGCTGGATAAGGTCGAAGTTCTGTTGCACCAGGGCGGGAGCCAGACCCATTGAGGGCTCGTCCATCAACAGGACCGTTGGCCTCGACATGAGTGCACGTCCGATTGCGACCATCTGCTGTTCACCACCAGAGAGCGTTCCCGCCTTCTGGGAGAGGCGCTCCTCGACCCGTGGGAACAACTCGAACACGTGCTGCAGGTCGGCCTCGATCCCATCCTTGTCGCTGCGCAGGTAGGCACCCAGAACGAGGTTCTCCTTCACGGTGAGCCTCTTGAAGAGGCGACGGTTCTCGGGAACCATCGTCACGCCATTCTCAACCCTGTAACTGATGGGCTTGTTGTTGACCACCTCGCCATTCAGCACCACGTCTCCAGAGGTCGGTGAGACCATCCCCAGAAGCGTCTTGAGCGTTGTTGTCTTTCCGCTGGCGTTTCCCCCCAGCAGGCAGACAAGCTCTCCCGGGTAGATGGCGAGGTTTACGTCCTTGAGAATGTGGACGGCGCCGTAGTGGGTGTTCACATCGCGGAACTCCAGCAACGCCACCCGGTCATCTCCAGCCGCCTGACCCATGGCTGCGTCCTCCGACACGCTCATGTTCCGTCCTCTGCTGGTCGTCCCAGGTAGGCCTCGACGACATCGGGGTTGGTTGACACCTCGTCGTAGGAGCCTTGCGCGATCGGGACTCCGTGGTCCAGAACAACAACCCGGTCAGAGACGTCCCTGACAACACGCATGTCGTGTTCAATCATGACGATCGTGAAACCCCACTCTGACCGGAGCCGACCGATGAGAGCTGTCAACTCGGCGGTCTCCATGGGGTTCATTCCAGCGACCGGCTCATCGAGCAGCATCAGGCGCGGCTGGGTGGCCATTGCCCTGGCAATCTCCAGCCGCCTGCGGTTGGCATAGGAGAGAACAAAGGCCGGCTGGTCGTAGCGGTAGCCGACAAGGCGTGAGCCGAAGAAGGCCAGGACCTCCTTGGCCCGCTCCTCAATCTCCTGTTCCTCCTTCTTGAAGGCCGCCGTCTGGAGCAGCGCCCCAAACACCAGCTGCGAGGTTCGGCAGTGCTGGGCGACCATGATGTTTTCGAGAACGGTCATGTTGGGGAACAGCCGCACGTTCTGAAAGGTGCGTGCAATGCCGAGTCCCGTGACCTGGTGGGGATCGAGCCCCAGAATCGATTCTCCGTCAAAGAGGATGTTGCCCTCGGTCGGGTCCACAAGCCCGGTGATGGCGTTGAAGAAAGTGGTCTTACCGGCACCGTTCGGGCCGATCACGCTGACAATCTCACCCTCGTCCACGTGGAAATTGAGACCCGACAGGGCATCAAGGCCACCGAAGGTGATCTTCAGGTCACGGATCTCCATTAGGTGGCTCATGCCCCACCCCCGTTGTTCCCTTCGGCCCCGCCGACCTCCACCGCGTGCACCTCGGCTTCACGCTCCTCTGCCTCGTGCTCCTCACTCTTGAGCCACACGTCCTGGAGGAACTCCTCCTGATGGAGTTCCTGGCTGCGTCGGGAGCTAGGTACCAGACCCTCGGGCCGCTGGAGCATCATGAAGACCAGCAGGGCGCCGTAGATCAACAGTTTGAATGACTGGAACTCGTGCAGGAGGCCCGGCTGCCTGGGCCCACCCAGAATCCCGATCAGCACGAAGGAGCCCACGAGGACACCGGCGATGTTGCCCATTCCACCCACGATCACGACAACAAGGATGATGATCGAGACAAGGATCATGAAGCTGTTCGGGAAGACCGAGCCAACCTTGGCTACGAGAATCGCTCCGCTGAACGAGGCCAGGACTGCGCCGACCACAAAGGCCAGAAGCTTGGTGTTGACCGTGTTGATGCCCATGGCCTCGGCGACCTTCTCATCCTCGCGGATGGCCATCCAAGCCCTTCCGAGCCGAGAGGCCTGCAGGCGCCATGAGATGTAGATGGCGAGGGCGCAGAACACCAGCACCAGGTAGAAGACGGATCTGGGGTCAGTGCCCTTGATGGTGATGAACCCCAGATCAACTCCGGGAACGTTGGTGATCCCCTGGGCGCCACCGAAGTAGGGCTTCAGCCAGTCGGACATGAAGAGCAGGCGGATTATCTCACCAAAACCGAGTGTGACGATCGCCAGGTAGTCGCCACGCATCCGGATAACCGGTGCACCGATTACCAGGCCGACAATGCCGGCGAACACGACGACGATCACGAGGGTGACGGCGAAGTGCATCTCCGGGGCGAAGAACGGCGAGTCTGGCGAGGTCAACACGGCCGTCGTGTAACCCCCGACGGCGAAGAAGGCCACGTACCCGAGATCAAGAATCCCGGCAAGGCCGACCACGATGTTGAGGCCGAGAGCCAGAAGCAGGAACAACCCGACGTTCGCCAGGAGCTCGTTCATGATCGTGCCGAGGAAGAGGGGAAGGATGATGGTCAACAGAGCGGTCACAACGAAGATGATCCGGGATGCCCGCTTGCGCTCAGGGCCCTGCAGCCCGCTGTAGTTGGCCTTTGCCGCCTTGAGCCTGCCCTTGGTGAGCACCGACACGACCCCGATGACCACTGCCAGCACGATCGACCAGACGACGGTGACGCCACCCCTCTTGGCGTAGATGGAATCAGTCAGGAACTCGAGGCCGAACCCCTCTGACAGATCAGCGATTGCGCCCTCGAGCACGGCGATGCCAAGCAGTCCGAAGGCGGAAAAAGAGACCACGCGTCGTACATCGGCCGGAACAACATGGATTGCTGACCCCAGCAGGCCCAGAACGCAACACGCCAGGAGCCACGCCACTACACCAAAGCCGAGACCACGGCCGTAGTTGAGCAACTCCAGAAGCTTCGGGCTCCAGTTGACCAGCGGATCACGGAGGTTGAAGGTGTTGAGGGCCAACATGAACACGGCCATACCGACCCCGCCCATGAGCCCCGTAAGGGCACCTGCCAGCAGGTCACGTCCACCGGGATCGGGCGACTCCACACCCTCCAGTTTCACCTGCTTTGAGACTACGAAACCGAGCATCAGCGGTATCCAGAGCAACGAGAGGTACCCCAGGCTGAGAATCGGATGGATGAGGATGCGCCTGTCAAGACCGACGGGCATGCCGATCAGCGACACCAGCACAAGAGCCAGGGTGCAGAGTCCGCCCCACTTTCCGATCTTCCGCCAGTCCTGGTCGGCCACAGGCGCCCTCTTGGGGGACCCGGAAGATGACGCGGTCGATGAGGTCATCGTGGCGCTCATGCCCTGTCCTCGGCTGAGAGCTGCTCACCGAACAGGCCGGACGGCTTGAACAAGAGGACCAGCACCAGAACGGTGAATGCAACAGCGTCCTTCAGCTGCGAGACCCCGGGAACCCCGAGAGGTTCGAGGATCAGCAGCGGAGCCAGCGACTCCGCAGAACCCAGCGAGATACCACCGACCATTGCTCCTGACAGGTTGCCTATTCCACCAACAACGGCCGCTGTGAACGCCTTGATTCCCGGCAGGAATCCGGTCATGTGGGTGACGCTCCGGAACAGCAGGCCCCAGAGGATGCCGGCGATGCCGGCCATGGCCCCACCAACGGCAAACGTCGTGACGATGGTGCGGTTCACGTTGATGCCCATGAGGGCGGCGATCTCCTTGTCCTCGGCCACCGCACGCATGGCCTTGCCGGTCTTAGTCCTTTCAACGAGATACCAGAGTCCGCCCATGGACACCGCTGCCACAAGCAGGACCAGCAGCTTTGTGCCGGCGATCTCGAATGTCAGGATGGACCTCTGCTTGGACAACCACTGAGGAAGCTGCGGATAGCTCTTGGTTGACGGCCCGAACACGCCCATGACCGCGTTCTGGATGAAGAAGGACACGCCGATAGAAGTGATGAGCGGGATGAGCCGTGGTGAATCACGGAGGGGCCGGTATGCGACCCGTTCCATCAGGACGGCGGCAAGTGTCGAGACCATGATCGCCAGAATGATGATGATGACCAGCGACAGGAGGAAGTTGCTCTCCCACATGCCGCTCTCAGAGAACTTGTCTGATGCGATGAACCCGGTCATGGCACCGGCCATGAAGACCTCGCCGTGGGCGAAGTTGATGAAACCCAGCACCCCGTAGACCATCGAGTAGCCGAGGGCGATCAGCCCGTACATGGCTCCCTGTGAGAGCCCGGACATGAGCAGGCCCTTGAACTGGTCGCCGGTCAGGCCGACGGCATCGGGATTACGCCAGCGGGCGAAAGGATTGTCGGGCGCGACCTGTTGAGCGATGAAGGCGAGAACCCCGATGACGATCAGGGATACCAGGAAGACCCTGATGAAGGTGAGGAACCGGTCGACCTTTGAGACCTGGCGGGCCGACTTTCTCTCCATCGTCGCTGTCAACCAACTACCCCCTGCAAAGTGACAAGTAGTCCCATCAGGACCCCACCCGGCTACACAGTCGTCGCCGCGCACCAAAGGGGCACGACCACAGACGACTGGCGAACAGACCCCCTGATGCTGCGAGAGGCACCGTAGCGCGGCTGCACCGGTGCTCCAACACCCGGACCCACCGCACCATCCCTGCCTGAACTTCCACAGATAACATCGCGGACATGACGCAGAGCGACTCGCCGGTCAGTGGCCGCAGCACCCACCAGGCACTTCCGGATGAACGAAACGCCACCGTCCGGATCTACATCAATGGCGTCTTCCATCCAAGACCTGAGGCGAAGATCTCGGTCTTTGACAGCGGCTTTCTGGTTGGCGACGGGGTCTGGGAGGGAATACGGCTCCACAATGACCGCTTTGCCTTCCTCGACCGCCACTTGGATCGCCTCTTCGCCGGTCTGGCTGCAATCGACCTCGACATACGGATGACCCGGGCCGAGGTTGCAGATGCCGTCAGGTCGACCGTCGACGAGAACGACATGCACGACTCGGTTCACGTGCGCCTGATGGTCACGAGGGGCGACAAGACGACCCCGTCCCAGCATCCGGCCAACGTCATCGACGGACCAAACGTGGTGATCATCGCCGAACACAAGACCGCCGACCCGACAGTGACCGATCAGGGGGTCTCCCTGTTCACGGCGACCGTCCGCCGGCCACCACCCGACACCCTCGACCAACGCCTCAACTCACACTCCAAACTGCACGAGGTGGTCGCCCTCATCCAGGCGACACGTGCCGGAGCCGACGAGGCACTGATGCTGGATCCCACAGGGGCAGTCGCCACCTGCAACGCAACCAACTTCTTCGTGGTCAGGGCGGGTGAACTCTGGACATCGACCGGCCACTACAACCTGCACGGTATAACCCGTGCAGTGGTGCTCGAGGAGGCGGCAGCGGCGGGCATCACAACAAGGCAGCAGCCGTTCTCCCTGACCGACGTGTACTCGGCCGACGAGGCGTTCGTCACCGGCACGTTCGGTGGCCTGACCCCCGTTTCCGAAGTCGACGGGCGCGCCATTGGCACCGGCACCCGTGGCCCCGTCACCTCCCGCCTCAACGAGCTCTATGGCAGGGCAGTGGCCGCCTCGGTCGGACTGTGAGCCACACGACACCGTGACCCTGCGCATCAACTGCTGGTCGGGGCCGAGGAACATCTCTACGGCCCTCATGTACTCCTTCAGGCAGCGGACCGACACGGTCGTGTTCGACGAGCCCATCTACGCCCACTACCTGAGGGTCAGCGGCAGGGAGCATCCGGGCCGGTCAGAGACACTCGCCAGCCAGGATCCCGACGGCAACGCGGTCGTCCGAGACCTGATTCTGGGCCCCCACCCCAGGCCAGTCGCATTCTTCAAGATGATGAGCCACCACCTGATCGACCTCGACACGGCATTTCTCCGCGGGTGTCGCAACATCCTCCTGATCCGGGATCCACGCCATGTGCTCCGCTCGCTGAGCGTGAACATCCCCGACGTCAACCTCGGCGACACAGGCCTCGAGTCCCAGGTCGAGTTGCTTGATTCAGTTCTCGGTGAGGGCGACAACCCGATTGTCATCGACTCCGCAGCGCTGCTTGACGATCCTGAGGGAATGCTCCAGAGAATGTGCTCGATGCTCGAGGTCGACTTCGAGGACGCCATGTTGTCATGGCCGTCAGGCCCCAAGCCCGAGGACGGGACATGGGCGGTCCACTGGTACGCCAATGCACACGCCTCCACCGGCTTTCTGGCCGGAATCCCGAGCGACGACCCCATTCCCACGGGTCTGGAACCGGTGCTCGAAGCAGCACGCCCGCTCTACGACAGGCTCCTCGAGCACTCCCTCTCCGTCTGATCCGCTGAGGTCGCTCTGTCGCGTAGCGGTGCGCGAGACTCGTTCCATGGCTTGGATTGAGATGGTCCCCGACGATGAATGGAAGTCAGTTGGAGGCCACTTAGCTGAACTGTACGACAGGACAGTTGATCCCGACTATGGGCGCGTCGATCACATCATGGCCGTTCACTCGCTCAACCCACGGAGCCTCGCCGCCCACCAGAGCCTCTACGAATCAGCCATGTCCGGCACGGCCTCCCTGCGCAAGGTCGAGAGGGAGATGATCGCCCTTGTTGTGAGCCTCGAAAATGAATGCCACTACTGAGTGTCACACCACCGGCGCGGTCTGCGCCGACTACTCAACGACGATGACCTGGCTGCCGACATCGAAGCCGACTGGGCAACGGCGAACATCTCCCCTGAGCGGCGAGCAATGCTTGAACTGGCAGCGAAACTCACACTGGTACCCGGTGAGGTCACCAAGTCCGACGTGGACCAACTACGTAAGGTCGGATTTAGTGACCGGGACATCCTCGACATCGTCGAAGTAACCGCCTATTACGCCTATGTCAACCGTATTGCAGATGGCCTCGGGGTGGGCCTAGAGGCTTGGATCGCCGAAGAGTCCTGAGTACCCCCTAGAGAACAGTCCCTAAGCCTTGTTCCTCCGCGTTCGAGAGCGCTCTGACTGCAGCAGCAATGTCTTGTGCCGCGATGCCAACCGACTTGAAGAGAGTGAATGGTTCGTCTGAGGGCACCATCTGGCCAGAGATCAGCTCGGCCATATCCGCATCTGGCTGGCGGCCCACACGTAGGAGGTCACCGGCCTCAACTGCAGCTGCCTCCCTGTCGTCGACGACCACAAATGCCTCCTCAACCACCCCGGCTGGGATCTCGGCCATCTCCGGAGTGAAGGCTCCAACGGCATTGACATGGGCACCTAGACGAAGAGAGGAAGCTTCAAACAGCGGACACCTAGATGGCGTGGCTGTACTCACCACATCTGCTCTGGCTACCGCCTCGTCTGCATCGATCACTACCTCGCCACCGATTGAGTCGGCCAAGACCCTCGCCGACTCCTCCGTACGGCTCCACACCAGCACCTCTCTGATCTGCCTGACCGCCCGGACGGCCGCCACCTGGTCCGCTGCCATCGCTCCTGCCCCGAGCATGGCCATGACACCGGCATCCGAGGGGGCCATCTTGTCCGTCGCCAGACCAGGTGCTGCAGCTGTGCGTATTGCCGACAATGTAGGGCCGTCTACCAAGCCCAACGGGTGTCCCGACTCGTCGAACACAGCTACGACACCGGCAGGATCCCCCGGCACCGAGGAAACCACCTTCACCCCGGTATATGAGTCGAGACGACCGGGCATGAACAAGGAGACCCCCAGCAGCATTCGGTTCGGAGCCTCCCTGTCACCCCCGAAGGCATGAGCCATCGAGTCAATGGCATCTGACATTGGCAGTGCGGCACGCACCTCATCCGGGTTCAAGTAGCGCATGGTCAGTCTCCGGTCGTGTGGCCCAGACCGTCATCGACGGAACTGGGCGGCCTATTCAATGACCCATCCTCCCCCACCGCCACTGTCTCACCTGTCGTCAGAGTCGAATAGGTGGCCTATTCAATGACCCATCCTCCCCCACCGCCACTGTCTCACCTGTCGTCAGAGTCGAATAGGTGGCCTCGTCAAGCACCACCACGGGCAGAGACCGACCATACAAC
>DLRQ01000063.1:894-8173 GCA_002501135.1 Candidatus Neomicrothrix sp. UBA7884 | reverse complement strand
GCCGCCAACGCCGGCGTGGTCGGCCCCAAGGTCCTCGTCGGGACCGACGGCCGCATCCTCCACGACATGGGCTGCACCGTCGACCGCTACGGATCTCCGGTGCCGCGCCTGCACCCCGGCGAGGTCGACCAGGGCCAGTACGACGCCGAACCGGACGTGTTCGCCGTGGCCGAGGCGGCCCTGCTCGTACGCACCGACCTGTTCGCCGCCGTCGGGGGCTTCGACCCAGAGATCCACTTCCTCGACGGACACGTCGACCTCTGCTGGAGGGCACGCCTCGCCGGAGCCACGGTAACCACGGCCCCCACCGCAGTCGGGCGCACCGTGAGCGGAGACACCTCGGTTAGACGGGGCACCAACCCGGCCATCCTGCGTCCCAGGCACAAACTGCGCATGTCGCTCACCAACCAGGCACCGGGCAGGGCAGCGAGCGTGGTGGTCGAGTTGGCGGCAGCGACCGTTCTGGGCACTGCCTACGGCCTGCTGACCGGCCGCTTCCGCCACGTCTGGGGTCTGCTCAGCGCCTGGCCCTGGAACCTGCATCGCCGAGCCGGAGTCAGCCACAGACGCCGCATCATCGCCAGACACCGCCGTGTCGACCCGGGCCGCGTCGTGGCAGGCCCCGACATGCCCCACCACGCCATCAGGCGCGCTGTGACCGGCCGCGCCCCCTACGGCACCGGCGACGAGGCACCCGGCAACATCGCCTTCCACAACATCTGGAGCGCACTGCTCGGACCCGGCGGAATCGCCCTCATGGCCAGCGCAGCCGTCCTGGGCTTCGGCTCACGTCACCTGCTCACCCGCGGCCTCCCAGCCGTTGGTCGGCTCCAGGCCCTACCCGCCAATCCCATGGACCTGGTGCGCTCCTGGTGGCACGGCTGGCGACCCACCGGAACCGGCGTGGCCACAACCGGCCCTGACGCCCTTGCATTCCTGGGTGTCGTCGCACGCGTCGTGCCCGGCAGCGACAACCTCATCTGGACAGCCGTCGTCCTCGCAGCGCTACCGGTCGGCGCCCTCGGCGTCTGGCGCCTCGTGCGACCGGTCGGCGGCGGCAGGTCACGCGCCGCGGCCGTTCTCACCTACCTGGCGGTGCCCCTTCCCTACGACGCACTCCGCGAGGGCCGCCTGGCACCGCTGGCCGTGTACGCCACGCTGCCATGGATAGCCCACCGCCTGGCCGAGGCCCAGGGCGTCGTGCCCTATGGCCACCGCGGAGGCGACCCGGGCCCCGGAACCCGTATCCGTGACATGGGCTCCGACATCCTCCTCACCGGCCTCGTCGTGGCAGCCGCAATCGCCGTGGATCCCACGGTCGTTGTCGTACTGCCCGTTCTGGTCGGCGGCCTCGTCGTCGGCAGCCTCCTGGCAGGCAGCATCGCCGGCCTCACCAGGCTCGTCGCCGTGGCGGCCGGAGGAGCGGTCGTGGCAGCCATCGTCCAGTTCCCTCTACTGATCGGCCTGTTCGACAACCATCCCCTCGACTCCCTCGCCGTACCCACCACCTGGCCGAGGGGCAGCCTCGGCACGGCAGCCATGTTCACCCTCGACACCGGCTCCCCTCTCGGCGGTCCCACCTGGGCGGGAACCTTCGGCATTGACCGCATCGGCTGGGCCGTGCTCGTCGTTCCGGCCCTGGCCCTCCTCACCACCACCGGATGGCGCCTGGCAATCAGCATCCGTGCGGCATTCGTCGTGGCCGGCGGCTTCGCCTCGGTCTGGCTGGTGGACCAGGGGTGGTGGCAGGGCCCCACCGTGCCACCCGAACTGCTGCTCGTTCCCGTCGCCCTGGGACTGGCATGGGCTGCAGCCGCAGCAGTAGCCGACATGGGCACGACCATTTCAATGCCCCGCCGCGGCGCCAACTGGAGAAACTCCCTACCCGCGGTCGCCGGCCTGGCCCTGGCCCTCACCGTGCTGCCCGTGGTGATCGGTTCCCTGGGGGGTCGCCTCGGCATGCCGGAAGCCGACCTTCCCTCGTCCCTGCCGTTCATCGCCGAACCACGCTCAGGTATCGGCGAAACCACCAGCGGTGGCGACAACCGGGTGCTCTGGGTCGGCGAACCCACGATCCTGCCGGCAGTCGGCGTGCCGCTGACAGACGGCCCCCTTTCGGGCGACGTGGCGGTGGCGGTCACCGACGGCCGTCCCGACCTGCTCGACCAGTGGCCCTACGACCTGACAGGTGCACCCGGCGTGGCCGAAATCAGGGACGCCCTGACCGAGGCCCTGACCGGCCGGACAAGCCGCCTCGGAGGCGCCATCGGAGCCTGGGGGATCAGCCACATCGTGCTGGTAGAACGTTCGGCGCCAGCGCCCCACGAGGCGGTCGAGGCACCCCTTCCACCCACCTACGCGGCGGCCCTCACACGCCAACTCGACATGGTCCGCGTAGAGGGCCTCAACAGTGCAGTGACAATCTTTGAAAACATCGCCACCCGACCCGTCCACGCCGTGGTGCGCGACCGTACCGGCCGCGCCGTACCGGCCGCAGTCACGCCCCTGGCCTACGACCGCTTCCGGGTGCAGGCATCAGCCGACGGCGCCTACCGGTGGATCCTCGGCCCCGAGGGTTCCTGGTCGTTCAGCGTCGACGGCACCACCCGGCCTCTCGTGCCCGCCGACGAAGCCGGAGGCGTGCCGGGCCGGCCATCGGTGAGGGTGGCCTCGGGCACCATCGGCGAACTGGTCCACGACAGTGCATCCTCAAGGTCCCGCCGCCTCCTCCAGGTGGCTGCTCTCTGCGGCGTCCTGCTCCTGGCCAGCTGGCTCCGTAGCGATCCTGAACCGGAGTGGCCATGAGCGCAATGAACGCCGTGCGGTACCCGGCACTGGTGGTGCTGGCGGCCATGGTCGTCGGCTCCACCGTGTTCGCCAGCCCGCCAGACCCGGTCGCCAGGGCCACCCTGCTTCCGCCGGTGCACGCAGCGCTTTCCACCACACCCGACTCCGGCGACCTCTGGTTCTGTGTCGGGCCCACCGTCGCAATGGACGAAATCAGCGGTCGCATCGTGACCCTCACCAGCATCTCCGATGAGCCGACCGTGGGCAGGGTCACGGTAAACGGTGACAACGGAGCCGAGGTCGAGCGGGCCTTCCAACTCGAACCCGGTCGGAGCATGGAGATACGGCCCGGTCCGTTCGTGCCCGGAGCGCTCCATGCCGGAGTCACCGTCGAGGTGCCCGGCGGCAGGGTGCTGGTCGAACAGCGCATCACCGGTGGCACCACCGACGACGAGGCGGTACCGGGCATAGGCACCGGGGTCGACGAGGCACCCTGTGGCACGATCACCTCAGCCTCATGGCAGGTTCCGTGGGCCACCACAGCCGAACCGGGCAACACTGCGGTGCTGCTCGTCTACAACCCGTTCAGGGCGCCGGCCGTCGCCGACCTGCGCTTCATCGGCGACCTGGGCCGCCGCGAGACACTCGACACGAGGGGTGTGGTCGTGGCCGGCCGCTCCCTCGCCGTCTTCGACCTGAACGACCTGATACCCGACTCGGAGGTGGTTTCGGCAAGCGTCGACGCCAGGGTCGGTCAGCTTGTCGTGGCACGCCTCCAGGTTGCCGACCAGTCCACCTCTGGCACCGGAGGTAGTGGTGGCAGTACCGGCCTTGCCGTCACCCCGGGACTACCTGAGACCTCAGATCGCCTGTTCCTGCCCGGCGTCTCCAGAGAATGGGGCGTCACCTCGTCGGTCGTCGTTATGAACCCGGGCGAGGACACGACCGAGCTCGAGGTGCTTGTCCGGCCAGAGGATGTCGGCGCCTTCGTCGAACCATGGCGGGTGACCCTCCGGGGTCGCCAGCGTCAGGTGGTCGACCTGGGCTCTGGCCGCATCGCCGACGCCGGCCGATTCGGGGTTGAGGTCCGCTCGCTCGACGGCGCACCCCTGGCCGCCTCGCTCATCAGCCGTACCGAGGGCGGCACAACTGCCGCCGGTCTCGCCGCGCTGCCAGCCGTGGGCGCCGCCGCCACCGACTGGATGGTGCACCTCACCGGACCAGCCGACCAGGCGGCCCTTGTCGTCTCCAACCCGGGCGAGACCACCATCGCCACCGTGCGCCTCTCGCTGCTGGGTGCCGCATGGCCCTCAGACACCCCCGACCTCTACGAGATCGACCCCGCCGGCCACATAGAGGTGGAACTCGGAGCGGCCATCGCCGCCGAGGCCACGGTCCTCGTGGACTCATCCGTGCCGGTGCTGTCGGTCATGCGACGTGACGACCCTGCAGGCCGGTCGTCGTCGTTCGGCATGGCCATTGCCGGAACCCAGACCCGTCCGTCGTTGTAGTCAGGCGCCGGGCAACCAGCCCGCCTGACTCAGTGCTCGCCGCAGCCCTCAGGCGTCGAGCCGGGCTCTCGTACCTCGGCCAGCGAACCCCACAGGTGCGTGGCAGTGACCGGCCCCAGGTGGTGGGCCCGCGTGACGCCGTCAGCATCGGCAATGACCACCAACGGCACGGCGTCGATCCGGTAGCGCTCGTGCACGACCGCATCGGCGCCCACCTCTACCTCGACCACTGCCACCTCTGAACTGTCCAACGGAAGGGCAAGCTCCAGCACGGCCGCACACGACTGGCAGGTGGCCGACGTGAACACCGCCACCAGCCACGGCACCTCGGGCCGTGCGAAGTCGGCCCGGTCAAGTTGATCGGGAACGCTCCACCCGGTGCGGACGGGCGCATCGGGGCCACGCCGCTGCACAAGGGCCGCAACAACTGAGGCGGCCGCCGCAACAACGATCAGGAGCAGCAGTCGGTCCATCGGATGCCGGTGGGGGAGAGGCCCTCGGGCCGGTCAGTCGACCGGGGTGGGAGACGGCTCCTCGACGGCACCGGTGGACTCGCCGGCCGGCTCGTCGGCAGGTGCCCCGGTGTCGTTGCCTGAACTGGTGTCGGTGCCCGACCCGGTGTCGGTTGAAAGGCCCACCAGCCGGTTGACCTCTTCGCCCGAAATGGTCTCTCGCTCCAGAAGTGCACGGGCGATGAGGGTCAGCGAGTGCCGGTTGTCGGTGAGAAGGACCCTGCAGCGGTCCTCGCCCTCAGTGAGGATGCGTTGGACCTCCTCGTCGATCATCGTGGCGGTCTCGTCGGAGTAGTCACGTGTTGACATGAGGTCATCGCCCAGGAACACCTGGTTGTGGCTGCCCCACGCCATGGGACCGACGCGGTCGCTCATTCCCCACTCACGCACCATCTTCCTTGCTAACTCGGTGGCGCTCACCAGGTCGCTGCTGGCACCCGTGGACACCACACCGAAGACAAGTTCCTCGGCGATGCGGCCGCCCATGTTGACCACCAGTTTGTCCTCTATGAAGTCCTGGCGGTAGATGTGGCGCTCCTCCTCGGGGAGCTGCATGGTGACGCCGAGCGCCATTCCGCTCGGGATGATGGTGACCTTGTGCAGCGGATCGGCGTTGGGCAACAGGGCGGCACAGAGGGCGTGTCCGGCCTCGTGGTAGGCGATGGCCTCCTTCTCATCGGCTGTAAGCGCCATGGACTCGCGCTTTTGCCCCATGAGGGTGCGGTCGCGGGCGGCCTCCAGATGGTCGGCGTGGATGGCGTCGGCGCCCTCGCGCACGGCCACCAGGGCGGCCTCGTTGATGAGGTTGGCCAGGTCGGCGCCGCTCATGCCGGGCGTGCCACGGGAAACGAGGTCGAGGTCGACGTCGCCTCCCATGCGCTTGCCCTTGATATGGACCTCGAGGATCTGCCTGCGGTCCTCGAGCTCGGGCAGGGGCACAACCACCTGGCGGTCAAAGCGACCGGGGCGCAGCAGGGCCGGGTCCAAGATATCGGGACGGTTGGTTGCCGCAAGCATCACGATGCCCTCGGTGCTCTCGAAGCCGTCCATCTCGGAGAGCATCTGGTTCAGCGTCTGCTCGCGCTCGTCGTGGCCGCCGCCCATGCCGGCACCCCGCTTGCGTCCGATGGAGTCGATCTCGTCGATGAAGATGATGGCCCGCTCCATCTTGCGGGCCGACTCGAACAGGTCGCGGACCCGGCTGGCACCCACGCCCACGAACATCTCCATGAAATCTGAGCCGGTTACCGACAGGAAGGGAACCCCGGCCTCGCCGGCGACGGCCCGCGCAATGAGGGTCTTGCCCGTACCGGGGGGGCCGACAAGCAGCACGCCCTTGGGCACGCGCGCCCCGATCTCTGAGAACTTGTCGGTCTCTTTCAGGAAGTCGACGACCTCGCGGATCTCCTGCTTGACGCCGGCGTATCCGGCCACGTCTTCGAACGTGGTGCCAGGCCGTTCGCTCGAGTAGGTCTTGGCCTTGGAACGCCCCACCGACATCATGGATGTCATCTGGCCCTGGGCCCTGCGGTTGATCCACCAGAAGAACAAGATGATCAGGCCCACCGGGAGCAGCAGCGGCAACCAGGTCTGCAGGAAGTTGGGCTGGGGGGTGTCGAACTGCACGGCGGCGTTGCTTTTGGCCAGCACGGCCCTGTCGGCATCGGACAACTTGAGTGGGCCCGTGGTGTCAAAGGCGACACCGTCGGCTGTGGTGAAGCTGATACGGCCGGTCTGGTTGTCGACCTTTACATCGGCCACCTCGTCGGCGGCGACCTGGGTCAGGAACTGGTCGTAGGAGACGACCTCGATCTCTTCGGTGGGCAGAAAGCTGGGAAAGAACAGCGCAGCGCCGATGAGGCCCATCATCAGCCAGATACCCCAGCGCGGCCATCCCTGGTCGCGCCCGGCGGCACCCCCCTCGGGGCGACCCTTTACCTGGCGTGACTTGCCCTGACGGGGCTTGGTGGGCTTCTTACGATCAGCCATGGGTCCATCGTAGAGGTACGGTCCGACAGTCGTGGCTCGGGTACCGTTCGCCTCGGCGGTTGCCGAGACGGCGAAACCGGTGGCCGTGGCGCCGTGGGTAGGGTTTCGCCGATGATCGGCGCAGATCCCCAGCCCACGGCCGAAAAGCGCCCCTGGGGCCTCCCCCATGTGGTGGTGGGCCTTTTCCTCAGCCTGTTCGCCAGTGCCGTGTTCAGCGTGGTCGTGTTTGCAGCCGGCGGCTACGACTCCCAGGCTGACCTGCCGCTCACGCTCATCTCCCTGCTCCAGGTGCCGCTCTGGACCGGCCTGCTGGGAGTTCCCTTCTGGTTGGTGAGGAGGAGCGGCGTCTCCTGGGCCACCGACCTCGGCTTCACGTTCCAGCGAAGCGACATCTTGTCGGGCCTTGCAGTCGGTGTAGGTGCCCAGGCGGTCCTGGTGCCGCTGCTCTACGCCCCGATCCTGTTGTTCACCGACGACCTT
>DLRQ01000063.1:0-535 GCA_002501135.1 Candidatus Neomicrothrix sp. UBA7884 | reverse complement strand
ACAAGGCCGACGGCCTCGGCATCGCCTTGTTGTTCCTCGTCGTAGTCGTCGGTGCGGCCATCATCGAGGAGGTCTTCTTCCGGGGCCTGATGCTGCGTGCATTCGAGGACCGGTGGCATCCCCGGGTGGCACTCTTCGCCTCGTCGATCGTGTTCGGCTTTATCCACTTCCAGCCCCTGCAGTTCCCTGCACTGGTCATGTTCGGCCTCATCGCCGGCCACCTGGCCCAGCGCCACGGCCGCCTCGGGCGGGCAGTCTGGGCACACGTCGGGTTCAACGCCTGGACCGTCGCCATGTTGCTGGTCACATGATCTTCGACGAAAGAGCCCGCGCCGCGGTGATCCGACTCCTCGCCGCCATCAGGCGGGTTCCGCTCGCCACGTGGGTGACCGTGTCCGTGGTGGGCCTCTCCACCCTGTTCGTCCTCTGGGTGGTCAACCCGGCCGGAGTGCTGTTCACCGACACCACCCCGACCGGCGGAGACCTCGGAGCCCACGTCTGGGGCCCGGCCTTCATACGGGACGAACTGCTGCCC
>DLRQ01000056.1:3775-5839 GCA_002501135.1 Candidatus Neomicrothrix sp. UBA7884 | reverse complement strand
GCACGCGATACATGGTTGCCGGGGTTGGCTGCTGCCGGCGAAAAGTTTGGTACAGACCCGAAGCTGGCGGCGTTCACGTTCGCCTACGTGGCCGACGACCAGGCAGATCTGGACTCCTACGGTGACAAGTTGCAGACAGCCGTGGCCTTCGATGACCCCTCGACAGACCCCACGAAGGTGACCATCTCCGGCTCGCCCGAGGCGTGCGCCGAGCGCATCAGGGCACTGCACGATGCAGGGGTGTGGCACTTTGTCATCGAGTTCCAGTTCCACGGGCTTGAGACCATCGACTTCGCCAAGAGGCAGATGGAGAAGTTCGCCGAAGAGGTGGGTCCCCTTCTAGAGGGATAACTCCCGCACCGTGCCTGAGACCACGCCCTATTGGTGGCTCAGCGCCGGGGTTCCGACGAGCCCTCCTGCAGTGCCCCTGCCGGGCGAGGCTGACGTGGTCGTGGTCGGAGCGGGCCTCACGGGCCTTTCAGCCGCCAGGACGCTTGCTATGTCGGGCCGGTCGGTTCTGGCACTTGATGCCTCCGCTCCCGGTATTCGTGCCAGCTCGTGCAACGGCGGGATGATCGGTGGCGGCCACCAACTCGACATCGACGAGATCGCAGCGAAATTCGGCAGCGGCATGGTCGAAGGCATCCTGCGGGAGACCCACCTGGATGCCAACGCCTTCATCAAGGCGCTCATCTCCGACGAGCAGATCGACTGTGACCTGGCTATCACCGGCCGCTTCCGTGGCCTCTGGTCGAGACGGGAGTACGACGCTGCGGGGAGCGAACTGGACCGGCTCAAGAAGATCGTTCCGGTCGAGGCCGAAATGGTGCCGCGGGAACGCCAACACGAGGAGGTGGCAACCAACATCTACGCTGGTGGCACTGTGCTGCCCCTCCACGGTGGCCTCAACCCGGCGAAGTATGTGGCGGGGGTGATGGAGGCGGCACGAACACGGGGTGCAGTTGTTCAGGGTGACACACCGGTCACCGGTGTAGCCCGCAACGGGAGTGGCTTCATCGTGGAGACCAGCCGTGGGTCGATTCGGGCCGGCAACGTGCTTGTGGCCACGAACGGGTACACACCGGCGGCACTCGGCTTCGCACGGCGGCGCATCGTGCCGGTACCCAGTTTTCTCGTCGCCACCGAGCCACTCGGTGCAGACACCGTCAATGACCTGTTCCCAAACGGCCGCATGGTTGCCGAGTCGCGCAACCGGCACTGCTACTACCGACCATCACCTGACGGGCAGCGCCTGGTATTCGGCGGTCGTGCAGCCATGACACCTGTGCCGGAGGGGTTCGCCTCTTCGCAGCTGAGGCGTCTCATCGGTTCGATATTCCCCCAGTTGGGCGAGGTCGCCTTCAGCCACAGTTGGAACGCCCGCACCGGCTTCGCGTTCGACTTCACACCACACGTGGGGTGCTATGACGGAATCTGGTACGCCATGGGCTATTCGGGTAGCGGCAACTCGATGGCCCCCTATCTGGGCCACAAGGTCGCCCTGCAGATTCTGGGTGACCCTGACGGGGAAACGGTGTTCACGAGGTCGGGCTTTCCGACCCGCTGGTGGCACCGTGGACCACCCTGGTTCCTCCCCTTCGCCGACCTGCTGTTCCGGATGAAGGACGCAGCCAACAACGTGAGACAGGACCGACGGTGAGCATCAACTTCACAACCGATAGAAGCGGTGTGGAAGAGCCACCGGCCACAAGGCCAGACCAGCTAGCGAGACTCCGGATCGTAGGGAACAGCTACGCCGTCGGCGTGGCGGTCGGCTACCCACCCGTTGACGAAACGCCTGTTCCCGTCAACTTCCCCAAGACCGGCCACATGACAGTTCAGATGGGAAAAGCCGCAGCACACAACATTGCCACCGATGTTTTGGGTGGTGAAAGGGAATGTCGCCCTCTTTTCGTCGAGTGCATTCTCGACATGGGTGACAGGGCGGTCAAGATGTTGGCGGACCCTGTGCGCTCGCCCCGCAACCGGGTGGAAATGAGTGTCGGCCGCCGTTGGCTATGGGCAAAGAAGGCACACGCACCGCTGTTCACCTGGAAGATGAGG
>DLRQ01000056.1:1119-3446 GCA_002501135.1 Candidatus Neomicrothrix sp. UBA7884 | reverse complement strand
CAGGAAGGGTTTGACCACAGGCTTCACGCCACCTGGGCCGGGGCACTGGGAGCTGGACCGGTCGCACTTTCCTGGTGGGACCACGCCGATCATAAAGTGGCTGCTGCCGGTGGCCGTCGAGTCCGCCTACCTAGAGCAGTGGCCGATCCTGGGGATTCCAGCCGTCGTGGGTGCTCCCGATGCCATGAAGGTCATTGCCGATGGCGACCGGGTTGAAAATGATCCGATCCATGGGGCGGTAAGACTCGTATTGCCCTAGAGTCCCGCCGACACAACATCCCTGATCAGGATCGGTGGTGGGGGAAATGGCAGATACCAGCCAGAGGCCGAGGCGTCGGACATCTCGTCGCAGGGACGCTCGCTCAGCTCGGCCTACCGGCCCAGTGAGTCCCCTCACCTACGGACTCGCCCCTCTGGAGGCCCTTCGCGAGGATCAGGTCGAGGAGATACACCGCGCCTCGATGAAGTTGTTGAGCGAGAACGGAATGCTCCTCATCGACTACCCGCCGGCCCTGGAGCGGCTCCGTAGCCACGGGGTCAAGGTCGAGGGTGAGATGGCGTGGATCGATGAGGACACGCTCATGCACTTCGTGAACATGGCGCCATCCACGTTCACGCTTCTGGCACGCAACCGTGCCAACGACCTGCCCGTCGGCGGCGACCGGATCATCTTCGCCCCGGTCTACGGTCCCGCCTTCGCAATGGACCTCGACAACGGCAGACGCCCGTCGACCCTTGAGGACTTCCACAACTTCGCCAAGCTCACCTACATGACCCCCGAGTTGCACCATGCAGGTGGCGTCCTGGCCGAACCCAACGACATCCACGTGGATGAACGCCACCTCGACATGCTGCTCGGCCACCTGACGCTCAACGACAAGTCGCACATGGGCAGTGTCATCCACTCGGACTTCGCCCGAGACACGGTCACCATGGACGAGATCGTCTTCGGGGCCGATGCCATCAGGCGGGACCCGGCATCGCTCTCGATTGTGAGCATCTCGTCTCCGATGCGAATGGATGAGCGCATGCTGAGCGTGCTGGAGGTCTACGCCGAGGCGAAACAGGCAATGATCCTGGCGTCGTTCATCATTGTCGGGGCCATGTCGCCGACCACGCTGGCGGCCACCATCGCCCAGCAAAACGCCGAGTCCCTCTTCGCCATCGCATACGCCCAGATGGTCAACCCGGGAACGCCCTGCATCCAGGGGCCGTTCCTGCCCAACGTGGACATGAAGACAGGTGCGCCCGGGTTCGCCAGCCCTGAGAGCGCCCTGGCCATGATCGCATGTGCCCAGATGGCCAGGCGTTACGGGTTGCCGTTCCGTTCAGGTGGCAACTACACGGCGTCGCGTACACCTGATGCCCAGGCCGGCTACGAGTCGGCGGGCAACCTCTGGGCGACCATCACCGCCAGAACCAACTTTGTTCTGCATGCCGCCGGTTGGCAGGAGGGCGGCCTCTCAACCGGCTACGAGAAGTTCATCCTGGATGTGGAGATGTTGGGCATGATGACCCGCTTCACAAAGGGCATCTCCATGACCGAGGAGGACTTCGCCTGGGACGCCTACGAGGAGGTCGGCCCCGGCAATCACTTCCTGGGCTCGGCCCACACCATCCGCCACTACGAGGACGCCTTCTTCCAGCCCAGGATCTTCCACACCGACAGTTTCGAGAAGTGGCGAGACGAGGGTTCGTTGAATGCCGGGCAGATCGCCAACGGCGTCTGGAAGAAGATGCTCGCCGACTATGAACCACCAGCCATCGACGACGCTGTTGCCGCTGAGTTGGAGGCCTTCGTCACACACCGCCGCGAGGAGATCAGAGATGGCCGGGAGCGGACCGAATGGACGGTCTCCGACAGGGTCTGAGGGTCGGCTCAGACGTCCTTCATGAGCCGGAGGGCGTCGTAGATGGCGGCGTGGATGTCACGGTTGGCCACGGCGTCGCCGATGCGGAACAACTGATAGGCGCCGTCGGGGTTGTTGACGAAAGCCTGGGGCCTCCCAGCGATGAGGGCGTCGTAGTCGACCTCACCCAGGTTGGATGATCCAGCCTTGAGGTCGAAGTAGAGGTCTGCGTTCGGACGGGTGCCGTGGTCGGCTACGACCTGGTCGACCGTGCGGGTGGTCCGGTGGTCGCTGTGGTCACTGCCCACCTCTACGCGTAGACGACCACCATCGGCGTGAACCGCAATGACCCGTTGATTGAGGGTGACCTTAGTGTCGGTCTCGTTGAAGGCTCTGGCGTATGGGACGTGGTTCATGCCCCCCACCTCCACACCGAGCGTGCGCTCGGGGGTCACGATCTCCAGTTCAGCGCCGGAG
>DLRQ01000056.1:0-716 GCA_002501135.1 Candidatus Neomicrothrix sp. UBA7884 | reverse complement strand
CGGGGTGGACTTCGCCGCCCAGGATGTCCCAGACCGTGACCACGTGCTCGGCGCCGGCTTCCATTTCGGGCAACTGGGGCAGGCCACCGGTTGCGACTATGACCACGTCGGGTTCAAGGGTGAGCACGTCTTCGGGTTCGGCCAGAATGTCGTAGCGCACCTCAACACCCAGGCGCTTCAACTCAGCGACCCTCCAGTCGATGATGCCTCCGAGGTCTCTTCGCCTGGGATTGCGCACCGCCAACATGACCTGGCCCCCCGCCCACGGCATTGCCTCGAGCAGGGTCACGTCGTGGCCGCGCTCGCCTGCGACCCTTGCAGCCTCGAGACCGGCGGGTCCGGCCCCGACCACGACCACCCGCTTCTTATTGTCGGCCCGGGGCACCTCGTGGGGCATCGTGGCCTCGCGCCCTGTGGCGGGGTTGTGTATGCAGAGCGCCTCGCCGGCCTGGTAGATGCGGTCCAGGCAGTAGGTGGCACCTACGCAGGGTCGGATCTGCTCCTCACGTGCCTCGATGATCTTGGCAACGATGTGCGGGTCGGCAATGTGGGCCCTGGCCATGCTGACCAGGTCGACCAGCCCTTCAGAGATTGCGTGTCGGGCCGTTGAGACCTCGTCGATCTTGGCCCCGTGCAGGACCGCCAGGTCCGTCTCGGACCGAACGAGCCCGGCAAAGTCCAGGTGCGGGGCGGCAGGCATCCCATGGAGGGGGATG
>DLRQ01000083.1 GCA_002501135.1 Candidatus Neomicrothrix sp. UBA7884 | reverse complement strand
GTACCCCGTACGGGATTCGAACCCGTGTTACCAGATTGAGAATCTGGCGTCCTGGGCCTCTAGACGAACGGGGCCTGTACCTGTTGACATCCATGCGGGTGCACGATGTCAACCTCTGGAGCAGCGCATTGTAGCGACGCTCAGAGGCTGCGCCTCTTGCTCGGGGGGGAGGACTCGAACCCCCAACGACTGGACCAGAACCAGCTGTGTTGCCAATTACACCACCCCCGAAAGGTGGGCCCCTGAGGGCCACGACAGCGTAACGGTCAGATGGCGGCGACCCGCATTTCAGAAGCTACAGGCGGGCCCTTGCCCGGGCGATCCGGCGCAGCACCTCGGCCCTGTCCATATAATCGGCCATGGTCTCAAACAGTGGAGGCCCGACGGTACGGCCCGTGACTGCGACCCGCACAGGTGCCTGGGCCTTGCCCAACTTGAGGCCGACTGCCTCGCCGACGTGCATCACCGTGTCCTTAAGCACCTCGGCATCCCATGAGCATTCAGCGAAGGCCTCTGCGGTTCTGTCAAGGATCTCGGCGGCACACTTCCCCTTGACCATTGCCTTGTGCCATGAGTCAGGGTCGTCGACAGGGTCATCCAGGAAGAGGAAGTCCACGAACCTGGGGGTGTCGCTGAAGGTCCGCAACTTCTCCTGGATCAGGTCGACCATTGTTTCAAACAGTCCCTGGTCGAACTTCTCGGCTGGCCACGGCGCCGCCTCGCCGATCCACGGCGCGACCCGCTCGATGAACTCGGCCTTGGGTAACGCCCTCAGGTAGGTGGCGTTGATGTGCTCCAACTTCTTGAGGTCAAAGAAGGCCGCTGCCTTGTTTACGTCCTCAATGCGGAACACGTCGACAATCTCCGACAGTGGCCTTATCTCGACGTCGTCCGGCGGGCCCCATCCGAGGAGCGCCAGGTAGTTGACCATTGCCTCGGCCAGGTAGCCGCTCTCTCGGTAGTCGGCGATCGAGACGTCGTCGCGACGCTTGGAGAGCTTCTTTCGCTGTTCGTTGACCAGGAGGGGAAGGTGGGCGTAGGTCGGGTGTGGGGCGCCGATGGCATCGAGCATCAGGAGCACCTTGGGTACCCCGGAAAGCAGGTCCTCGCCCCGGATTGCGTGGGTGATTCCCATGTCGGCGTCGTCGACCGCATTGGCAAGGAGGAACATGGGTGAGCCGTTTGAGCGCCAGATGACGAAGTCCTCGAGGTCATCGGTGGAGAACGAGACCTCACCGCGCACGATGTCCTCGAACTGCACGGTCCGGCCCGGAGGCATCCGGAACCGGACAGCCATGCCATCAGTTATCGAGGAGCCCTCCACCTCGGCGTTGTCAGCGTCACACAGGTAGGCGAGGCCCCGGACGAGGAGATCCTCGACGACCTCGCGGTGGCGGTCACGGCGCTCGGACTGGTAGAGGGGCCCTTCGTCCCAGTCGAGGCCCAGCCACTCAAGTTCGGCCAGGAGGCTCTCGGTCAGCTCGGGACGGTTGCGTTCGGCATCGGTGTCCTCGACCCGCAGAACGTAGGTGCCGCCCGTAGAGCGGGCGAACAACCAGTTGAACAGGGCGGTCCGTGCGCTTCCAACATGTAGGAAGCCGGTGGGAGATGGCGCAAACCTAACTCGGTGGGTCACCGGGCCGAGGCTACCGGCGGCGGCACGGCGCTCGGGGCGACCTCTGCGCTGCCAGCAGCTATCGAGGAGCCAGCAGGCGGCTCATGGCTGAGCTCATGCCACTGAGGCGAATGTGGAGGGCCTCGTAGATGGAGCGATCCATTCCATAGGGGTCACCCACCTCGTCGGCAGTACGGCCGGCTGTCATGTGCCCTCCTCGAGCACCATGGAGGAGCGCCACCCATTCCCTGAGGTCCATGCCCGGCTGTAGTGGACCAACTGTCCCACCCAGCCGCGGCACCTCGCCCGCAAGAAAGGTCCGTGCCCGGGCGTCCTGGTCGACGGTGGCGACAGCTGATTCGTGCACGCGGGTCATCGCCACGATCAGGTCAGACTCGGCGAGCAGGTAGTCGGTCAGCAGGCTGCTGCGGTGGCCGGAGATGTCGATCCCCTGCTCGGCCAGCACATCGACCGAGTGGCTGGTGGCCGGTCCACCCGTCATTGCGTGGGTGCCTGCCGATGCCACCACGAGATCCGAACCTGCCTGGAAGAGGTCGTGTGCCAACAGTCCTTCGGCCATTGCCGACCGGCAGATATTGCCTGTGCAGATGAAGAGGATCACGTGCAGTCAGGCATTTCAGGCTGTAGCTGCATCAGCGGCGGCACGGTCGGATTCATACTGGTACTGGGGTTCGTCGACGCGTGGGCTGCGGCTGTCGCCGTCGGCCTGGCGGATTCCGTTGTCGAGTCCGCTTGTGGCGGCGTTCTTCCAGGACTGGTCGTCGGACCAGCGGACTCCGAGGTCAACAATGGTGCCAGGTTCGGTGATTGACCATGCTGCAGTCAGGGCCCGGTTGAGCAGGTCGGTCTGGAAGCCGGGTTCGTGTGGGCGGCCGACTGTGTAGCCGAGCGGCAGGTCAACGAACGCGGCTCTGGGTGGGTTGGCGGCTTCGGTGATGCTCCGTGCTGCTGTGAGGCACACGGTCGGCGTGCCGGCTGCCTCGATTGCCCTCGCTACCAGACCCACGGT
>DLRQ01000066.1:10513-26510 GCA_002501135.1 Candidatus Neomicrothrix sp. UBA7884 | reverse complement strand
CCCGGCGAGAGCCTGGGCTGAAGGCCGCAATGGACGACCCCAGGCGCCTGGCCGTCGAGGTGCTTGGCAGGATTGAGCGCGATGGAGCGTTCGCCAACCTTGCCCTCGCCGCAGCTCTGGACCGGACCGACCTGGACCGCCGTGACCGTGGCTTCGTGACCGACCTGGTCTACGGAACGACGCGTATGCGGAGGGCCTGTGACCACATGGTCGACCGGTTCCTCCACGATGACGTGGAGCCGGGTGTCAGGACCGTATTGAGAATGGGCGCCTACCAGTTGCACTGGGGGGGCGTTCCAGCCCACGCTGCCGTGTCGGCAACCGTCGCCGTGGCGCCGCGTCGGGTGCGTGGCCTGTGCAACGCCGTCCTGCGTCGTGTCTCAGAGAGCCAGCCGAACCCGCCCAGCAGGGCCGTGGAGTTGAGCTACCCCGACTGGATCCTCGAGACCCTCACGGCGGACCTGGGCGAGGCCGACGCCGTCGAGGCGTTGGAGGCGATGAACCGCCCCGCTGCAGCTGTGGCGAGGGAGGACGGCTACCACCAGGACAGGGCCTCACAGCTGGTGTCCGAGGTTGTGGCCGACGGCCTGGCCGATGGCGCGAGGGTGGCTGACCTGTGTGCCGCTCCCGGCGGCAAGGCCACGGCGGTGGCCTCCACGGGTGCGGTGGTAGTGGCAGCCGACCTGAGGCAGCGACGCCTCAACCTTGTCAGGTCCAACGCCGATGACCTGGGCCTGGAACTCGGCCTTGTGGTCGCTGACGCCAGACAGCCGCCGTTGCGGCCCGGCAGCTTTGACCGCGTGCTGGTCGATGCCCCGTGCTCGGGTCTGGGCGTCCTGCGCCGTCGTGCCGACTCGCGCTGGCGTGTCAAACCCGATGACGTGGCTGAGCTGGCCGACCTGCAGTTGGATCTGCTTACCGCAGCCCTTCCCCTCGTAGCGTCAGGCGGACAGTTGGTCTACAGCGTCTGCACCCTGACCGCCGCCGAGACAACCGGTGTGGATGAACGGTTCCGTGAGGCCACAGGCGCAGTCCCGGCAGGCCCGCTGCCTGCCCCGTGGAGGGTCCACGGTGCTGGCGGCCTGTTGTTGCCACAGGACCTCGACGCCGAGGGCATGGTGGTGTTCCGGTACGAGGTGGCCTGAGAGGCCAGCCAGATCAGCCTCAGGCGAGCAGTCGGCTGCCGAGGTGGTCGAGAACCGTTTCGAGGGCCTCCCGGGTGGGGTGGCCCGGCTCGTCGACCAGTTCCTCGGTGAGCACCGAGTGTGCCCTCGGCCCGATGTCGTGGGGGTTGCCCGGCGAGGAGTCGATCTCGACGCCGATGAAGCCCTCACCGAGTTCCTCGGCCAGGCGTTCGAAGCGTTCGGCGGGAACCATCGAGTCGTTGGTGAAGCGCAGGCCCAGCACGCAGGCGCCGGCATCGACGCGTTCACGCACGACGTTCAGGTCTCTGTCGGAGATACCGAGGGAGCGCTTTCGCCCCTTACCGAACGGAAGCGGCAGGCTGGGTTGGCTGAGTACCGGTGCCAGGACCCGCTCGTCGAGCATCATTCCAAGAGCGAACCCTCCGGTGAAGCACATGCCGACGGCTCCAACCCCGGGGCCTCCGCAGCGTCCGTGTTCAAATGCCGCCAGCGCACGCAGCCAGTCGGTTACCGGAGAGGTGTGGCGGCGCATCAGGGCCGTGAACTCGCGTGACACGCAACCGCCCACAAGGCTCTTCAGCGTGTAGCCGGCGGTTGGTTCACGCCCCGGGGTGCCGAACAGCGACGGCATGACCGCAGTGCACCCGAGGTCGACAACCCGCCGACCGAAATCGGCGACGCGCGGGGTGATGCCGGGCATCTCGGCCATGATGATCACGGCGGGGCCGCGGCCGGCCCGCAGCACGGTACGTGTGGTGCCACCGTGTGAGAACTGGCCTATCTCGAAACCGTCGAGAGCCTCAACGCCCATAGCCAGCCACCTCCCGTGATGGGTGCCTGTCACCCTTGACGGCGACACTAGCGGGCCTCCGTTTCAGCCTGCGGGGGGACACGCCGGTACCCTCGTCGCCATGTTCGATGATGCCCGATCCGCCGGGAGCATGAAGGTCAAGGTGCTGACCGTCTCCGATGGGGTCGTCCACGGTACGCGCGAGGACCGCTCGGGGGCGGCGCTGGCTGAAAGGGTCGAGGCTGAGGGTTGGGCTCTGTCTGCACGATTGGTCTGCGCCGACGGTGTCGACGAGGTGGCCGATGCGCTCAGGGGCATGGCCGAGGGCTTTCACGGCCTGGTCGTCACGACAGGTGGCACCGGCTTTGGTCCACGCGATCTGACACCTGAGGGCACGAGGGCCGTCATCGACCGTGAAGCCCCGGGTCTGGCCGAGGCCATGCGGCTCGTCAACCCGCTCGGGCGCCTCTCACGGGGCATCGCCGGCACCATCGGCACAACGCTCATCGTGAACACCCCCGGCTCCTCTGCAGGTTGCATCGAGTGCCTGGAGGCCGTGATCGACGTTGTTCCCCATGCGGTGCGCCTGTTGGTCGACAACGCCGACCCGCATCCATCCGCCGGCTGAGCCGATCGTGGACACCGACGCCACCTTTATGGCCCAGGCCGTCGAGGTGGCCGCAACCGCCCGGTACCGCACTTCGCCCAATCCCTGGGTGGGTGCCGTGGTCGTGACCGGGGGGCGGGTTGTAGGCACGGGGGCGACCAGCCCGCCGGGTGGCGCCCATGCCGAGGCGGTCGCGTTGGCCGAGGCGGGTGAGCTGGCGATGGGAGCAACTCTGTACACGACGCTCGAGCCCTGCAGCCACGATGGTCGTACCGGACCGTGCAGCACCGCAGTGGTCGACGCAGGCGTCAGCCGTGTTGTCGTGGGCGTCGTCGATCCGGACCCCGATGTGGCCGGAGGTGGCCTCGCCGCCCTGGCAGAGGCCGGCGTCGAGGTGGAGGTTGGTGTCGGTGCCGCAGAGGTCGAGGAGCAGCTGCAGCCGTACCTGCACCACCGTCGCACCGGGCTTCCATACGTGGTCCTGAAGCTGGCTGCCACCCTTGACGGTCGTATCGCCGCCACTGACGGGTCCAGCACCTGGATCACCGGTGCAGAGGCAAGGCAGGACGTGCACAGGCTGCGCGCCCAGAGCGACGCCGTCTGCGTGGGAGCCGGGACAGTCCGCTCCGACGACCCGCGCCTCACAGTCCGCGACTGGCCCGGGGCCGAAGCCGCCGGGGCACGAGACCCCAGGCGGGTGGTTCTCGGAAAGATCCCAGACGAGGCAGAGGTCGCACCTGCCCGCTCCCACGAGGGCCCCCTCGATGGGCTGCTCTCCAGCCTCGGTGACGACGGTGTGCTGCAACTTCTCGTGGAGGGTGGCGCCGACGTAGCGGGCCGCTTCCACAGGGCCGGCCTGGTGGATCGTTACGTCGTCTACCTGGCGCCGGCGATCCTCGGTGGGGACGACAGCGTGCCGATGATGGCCGGTCCAGGAGGCTCGACGATGGCCGATGTGGCGAGGGGAAGGTTCACCTCTGTGACGCCGTTTGGCAATGACCTGCGTATCGACATGGTGCTCGACCCCTGGTGTTGACGCTAAATGGACCACGGGACTGCGCCGACAGCCCGGTAGGTTCTTCGCCGTGCTGAAGATCGTCCTACCCAAGGGGTCCCTCGAAAAGGCCACCCTGGAACTGTTCGAGTCCGCCGACCTGGCGGTCCGACGCAGCTCCTCGGTCGACTACCGGGCCAGCATCAACGACCCCCGCATCGACGAGGTGCGCATCCTGCGACCCCAGGAGATCCCCACGTACGTCGCCGACGGCCTCTTCGACATGGGCATCACCGGCCGCGACTGGATCGAGGAGACTGGCAGCGGCGTCGAGAGCCTCGGCGAGCTGCACTACTCAAAGGCCACGGCACGTCCGGTGAACATCGTCGTGGCCGTGCCCGAGGATTCCGAGTACCAGTCGGTGGCAGACCTGCCGGCGGGGGTGAGGGTCTCAACCGAGTACCCGGAGCTGACAAGGCGGTTCTTCGCCGAACGTTCGGTCGATGCCGATATCCGTCTGTCCTACGGCGCCACCGAGGCCAAGGTTCCCGACATCGTCGACGTGGTCGTCGACCTGACCGAGACCGGCCGGGCAATAAGGGCCGCCGGTCTGAAGATCATCGACACCATCCTCACCAGCTACACCGAGCTGGTGGCCAACCCGGTGTCATGGGCCGACCCCGACAGGCGCCACGCCATGGAACAGATCCACACGCTCCTGCAGGGAACGCTTGAGGCGCGGGGCAAGGTGCTTGTCAAGATGAACGTTCCGGCTGACGCCCTCGATGAGGTCATCGGCCTGATGCCGGCCATGAAGGCGCCGACCGTGAACGAGCTGTTCGGAGGCGGCGGCTACGCGGTTGAGACCGTGGTGGCCAAGTCCGAGATCAACGTGCTCATCCCCGAACTGCGCGACAAGGGTGCCACCGACATCCTGGAACTACCCCTCGCCAAGATTGTCCACTGACCGACGGGCAGATCAGCCTTCGTCGGGCCCCGAGCCGTTCTCGGTGTCTTGTTCACCGGACCCGTGCGAGTCAGCAACCTCGGCAATCCTGGCAGCCTGTTCGAACTTGACGTATGCCATCCGAATCTGGTGCAGGGCCGCCTTGAGGGTGTCCTCGGCCTCGCCCAGGCGCCCCGGCAACTTCTCGACCACTCCGGCCATGGCGTCGATGGCCACTGCCGTTTCGGGCAGGTTGGCGGGCTTCTTGGAGAGGTGGATGGCGGCCAGCTCGTAGAGGCCCATGGCGTGGTTGGCTATGACCACCGCTGCCGGCATTGATGCCAACTGTTCCTGTACAGCCGCCATGTCCCTGGCCATGTCCTCGGCGTTCTGGCGGTCCTCGGGGGACATGTCGTCTGGGGACATGCCACCGAGGTTCGGCTCAGCCGGCTCAGTGGCCGGGTCGTCAGGGTCAACGGGGTGGTCCCCGCCGGGTGTCCAGAGGGTGCTCATGTCGTGGTGTCTCCAGTGTCAGGTGTTTGGTCGTGGGACGGTCCCGTTCCGGTCGGGAGGCCCTGCTGGTACTCTAGGGGCCTACAACTGAACGGAAAGCGGGGGTCGCCCCCCACCCGGCCATCCTCCGGTCCTGCCGGTGGCGGTGAGCCCGGGTCTTCATCTCGTCGGACACACCGGCGTGCTCCCACGGCCAGGCCGTCGGGAACACATTGGCATGGCCCCTGGCGGGTGTCGGCTCTCCGGCACCCGTCGTTTCACGTTTTGGGGCGATGGGCGACACAACCGACCACACAGGAGGAGAGCCTGCGTGCTTCACAGGAGCCAGGACCAATAGCAGCATCGACAAACCAGGAACCCCGGATCAACGATCGCATCCGTGCCCGCGAGGTACGGCTGGTCTCGCCCGAAGGCGAACAGATCGGGATTCGGCCACTGCCGGAAGCCATCGAAATGGCCCAGGACCTCGGTCTTGACCTCGTAGAGGTAGCTGACACGGCGAGCCCGCCGGTCTGCCGGATCATGGACTACGGGAAGTTCAAGTACGAACAGTCCCAGAAGGCCAAGGAGTCCCGCAAGAAGGCAACCCACATTCTGGTCAAGGAGATGAAGTACCGGCCCAAGATCGGGCCCGGCGACTTCGACACCAAGACCCGAAAGGTTGAGGCATTCCTGGCAGACGGAAGCAAGGTCAAGGTGACAATCATGTTCCGAGGTCGCGAGATGCAGCACCCCCAGTTGGGGCGTCGCATCCTCGACAGGGTGGCCGAGACCGTGTCCCACGTTGGGCGCGTCGAGGTCTTCCCAAAGCAGGACGGTCGAAACATGACAATGGTCCTCGTTCCCGGGCAGGCGACACGTCGCCAGCGTGAGGCAGCCGAGGACCGTCGTGCCGAAGAGGTGGCCGAAGCCGAAGAGGTGGCGGCAGCTGCAGCAGAGGCGACAGCCGAGGCAGAGGCCGTACAGGCCGAGGCGACAGGATCAGAGGCAGCGCAGGCCGAGGAGACCACAGACGCAGACGGGTCCAGTACCCCCGACGAGACACCCCAGACTTCATAGACAGGGCCCACAGGGCCACGAGAAACATCAGACCGAAAGAAGACGAGACATGCCGAAGATGAAGACCCACCGCGGCCTCGCCAAGCGCATCAAGGTGACCGGTAGCGGCCGCCTCAAGCGCCGCAACGCCAACCTCAGCCACATCCTCGAGAAGAAGTCGCCCAAGCGTAAGCGCCGCCTGGCCCGCATGAGCGACGTCGACAAGACCAACGAGAAGTCAGTTCGCCGCAAGCTCGGCATCTGAACCAACAGCGATCTCCGACAGCCGTCCGGCCGTCGGGAAACCCTCAGTCCCCCACGTAGAAAAAGGAGCATGTGATGGCAAGAGTCAAGCGAGCCGTCCAGACCAAGAAGCGACACAAGGCCGTACTGAAGTCCGCCAGGGGCTACTACGGCAACAAGAGCAGGACGTTCCGAGCGGCCAACGAGCAGTTGATGCACTCGGGCAACTACGCCTTCCGCGACCGTCGGGCCCGCAAGGGTCAGTTCCGCCGCCTCTGGATTCAGCGAATCAACGCTGCTTGTCGGTTGAACGGCACCAACTACTCCAACTTCATTGCCGGTCTCAAGGTTGCCGGGGTCGAAGTTGACCGCAAGGTGCTGGCCGACCTGGCCGTGACCGATCCAGCCGCCTTCTCTGCGTTGGTCGAGGTGGCCGGGTCCGCCGAGGCTGCCTGAGGTCGTAGGCCACCCGCGGTACGGCCCGCTGAACGAGAGCGGAGCCGACGATGATCGTTGAGCTTGCGGGAAGCAACCAGCGCGTCCAGAGGATGCGTCGGCTGGCGCGCGACCGCGACCTGCGTCAGGCCGAGGGCCGGTACGTGGTCGAGGGTCCCATGCTCGTCGAGCAGGCACTTCAGGCCGGTCTGGACCTGGAGCAACTCCTGGTGCCCGTCTCCGCCGCCCATGGCGGCATCGTCGTTGCTGCCGAGGCCGCGGGTGTTTCCTGTGGGCTTGTCGAGGATGGCGTATTTGACGGCATAACCAGTACCCGTTCGGCTCAGCCGGCGATTGCCGAGGTCTGTGAGCACCACGTCGACGGCGGTGACCTGACCGCTGGCGGTGGGACCTTGTTGATCCTGGCCGAGGTGTCAGATCCCGGAAACGCCGGAACCCTCGTGAGGACTGCTGAGGCGTTCGGGGTTGACGGTGTGGTATTTGCCGGTGGTGTCGACCCCTACAACCCCAAGGTGGTCAGGTCCGCCGCAGGATCAACGTTCAGGGTCCCGTTCGCTGTTGCATCCGGCGACGAGGTGGTGCCCGTGGTGATTGCGGCCCTTGCCGAGGCCGGTTACTCGTGCTGGGCGACGGTACCCGACGGTGGTGCCACCCCCGAGGAGGTGCCGGTTGACCGACCGGTGGCGTTGCTGCTCGGGAACGAACCCCGTGGTCTTGCGCCTGAGGTGATTGCAGCCTGCGATGGAACGCTCAGCGTGCCTACCGTCGGACAGGTCGAATCCCTGAACGTGGCCGCCGCAGGGGCTGTGCTCCTGTACGGCCTCCAGCAGTCTGCCGGTCGATGAGAGCGTCACCTGATAATGGGCTACCGGATGGGCGGAGGTGCCCTAGTCTGCGGGGGTCCGCCACCCGGCTGTCACCGACGGCTCTGATTGTTCACTGATGGAACTGGACCTCGAAAAGCACCTCGCCGAAGCTGCCGCCTCAATCGAGGACGCCGCCGACCTTGACGCCCTCTCAGAGGTCGATACGGCCCTCCTCGGAAAGAAGTCGGCTGTCACCGCTGCCAAGCGGGGCCTGGGCGATCTGGAACCCGACCAGCGTCGCGAGATGGGTGGGCGCCTGAACGAGGCCAGGGCGACGATTGAGGGCCTCGTGGCCTCGCGCCGCACCGAGCTCGAGGCAACTGCCAGGGTCGTACGCCTCGAAGCCGAGCGCATGGATCTGACCGAGGCCGACCGGGGTCGGCGCCTCGGCCACCGTCATGTCGTCACCCAGACATGGGACCGCCTCGAGGACCTGTTCGTGGGCATGGGCTACACGGTCGCCGAGGGGCCCGAGATAGAAGACGAGTGGCACAACTTCGGCGCCCTCAACTTTCCCCTCGGGCACCCTGCCAGAGACATGTACGACACGCTCTATGTCGACTACGGCGAGCCCCAGAGCACCCTGTTGCGCACCCACACCTCGCCGGTGCAGATCCGGGTCATGGAGGCCGGCGAGCCGCCCTTCTACTCGATCATGCCGGGCAGGGTGTTCCGTTCGGACACTGCCGATGCCACCCACATGCCCGTCTTCCACCAACTCGAGGCCCTTGTCGTCGACCGTGACATAACCTTCGGCGATCTGGCCGGAACGCTCGAGGCGTTCACGACCGCCTACTTCGGCGAGGGCTTCACCACGCGGCTGCGACCCTCGTACTTCCCCTTCACCGAGCCTTCTGCAGAGTTCGACGTGCAGCGCCCCGACGGCAGTTGGCTGGAGCTGGGCGGCTGCGGCATGGTCCACCCCGAGGTGTTGCGGGCCGGCGGCCTCGACCCGGAGGAATGGTCCGGCTTTGCCTTCGGCTTCGGCCTGGATCGCCTCGCCCTGATGCGTCACGGCATCGACGACCTGCGCGAGCTGTTCCGTAACGACCACCGTTTCCTCTCACAGTTCTAGGAACCGACCATGACCAGCCTCCTCCGATGAAGGTCCTGCTCTCCTGGCTGCAGGAGTTCGCGCCGGTGGACGGCGACCCCGCCGACATCGGTGACCAGCTCAGCGCCCTGGGCCTGGCCGTCGAGTCAATGTCGGTCGTGGGTGAGGGCCTCGACGGCATCGTGGTCGCCCGTGTGCTCGAGGTTGGCCCGCACCCCGATGCCGACCGCATCCAGCTGGTCCAGGTCGATGTCGGCGACGGCGAGGCCCTGCAGATCTGCTGTGGTGCGTTCAACATGTCCGTTGGCGACCTGGTTCCCCTTGCCACGCTGGGAACCGTCATGCCCGACGGTATGGAGATCGCCAGGCGCAAGATGCGCGGCGAGTGGTCCAACGGCATGTTGTGCTCTCCAACCGAGATCGCCATGGGAGACGACCACGACGGCATCCTCCTGCTCGACGGCAGCCTCGAGGTCGGCCGTCCGCTGGCCGAGGCCATGGGGCTGGCCTCCGATGTGCTCTTCGACCTCGAGGTCAACCCCAACCGTCCCGACGCCATGTCTGTCGCAGGTGTGGCCCGCGACCTGGCGGCGTGCCAGGGGATGCCGTTCACCCTGCCGTCCCCGAACGTGGCGGAGTCGGGCATCGATGCCGCCGAACGCCTCTCGGTCGAGATCCTCGACCCGGTCCTTTGCGGTCGCTTCGTGGCGCGGGTGCTCGATGGCATCACAATCGGGTCATCGCCGGCCTGGATGGCAAACCGCCTCACCTCGCTCGGAATGAGGCCAATCAACAGCGTGGTGGACGTCTCCAACTACGTGATGCTGGAACTGGGCCAACCCAGCCACACCTATGACCTGGACATGGTGGCCGGATCGACGTTCCGGGTTCGCAGGGCGTTGCCCGGCGAGTCACTCGTGACCCTCGATGGTGTCGAGCGCACCCTCACAGAGGCCGACGGAGTCGTGGCCGACGTCGACGACACTGCCATCGGCATAGCCGGCGTCATGGGTGGGGCCTCGACCGAGATACACGACGGCACAAGTTCGGTTGCCCTTGAAATGGCCTGGTGGGACCCCATGTCGATCGCCACGTCGGCCCGCAGGCTGGGCCTGCGTAGTGAGGCGTCTGCACGCTTCGAGAAGGGTGCAGACCCCGAGGTCGCCGACCTGGCGATGCGCCGTTTCGCCGAACTCCTGGGTGAGGCTGGTGCGTCCCTCGCCCCGGGGGCTGTCGACGTACGGGGTGACACACCGGTTCGCGAGTCGATCAGGGTGCGCACCGACAGGGTCAACAGGATCCTCGGCACCGACCTGAGCCGTGACCGCATTGCGGAACTGCTGGGTTCCATCGAGTTTGCGAACCATGTAGTCGATGGTGACCTTGACGTCGTGGTTCCGAGTTTCCGACCTGACAGCGCCACCGAGATCGACGTCATCGAGGAGGTGGCGCGTATCCACGGATACGGGACCATCGAGCGCACCACTCCGAGATCAACCATCACGGGTTCTCTCACGCAGCGGCAACTCGACAGGCGAACCGTTCGCACTGCAATGATCGGCATGGGCCTCGACGAGGTCATGCCGATCCCGTTCCTGGCGCCCGGCGACCTTGCCAGGGCCGGCCTGAAGGTCGACGGCATCACGGTCACGAACCCGCTGGTGGCCGAGGAGTCCGTGATGCGGGCCTCCCTTCGACCCGGTCTGCTGGCGACGCTTGCCTACAACGCCTCGCACCGGATGTCCGGCCTCGGCATCTTCGAGGTCGGGCACGTCTACCGGCAGCCGGATCAGCCACAGCTGCTGCCCGACGAGCGCGAGTACCTGGCGGTGGCACTCGCGGGGCGCGACGCCACCGATGCTGTAGGCGTCTGGTCGGCGCTGGCCGACGCCCTGGCTGCCCGCGACTACACGCTCGTGGCCGATGATCCAGCCGGCCTGCACCCCACCCGGACCGCCCGCATAGACGTGGCCGGTGTCGTGGTCGGGCACGTGGGCGAGGTTGACCCGGGGGTGCTCGCCGCCTTCGACGTTCCCGAGCGGGTGGCGTGGCTCGAGGTCGACCTCGAAACCCTCCTGGGCCTACCGCACGGTGAGAAGCCCTACGGATCGGTGAGCCGCTACCCGTCCTCTGACATCGATCTGGCATTCGAGGTCGACGACGACGTACCTGCAGCCGAGGTGGAACAGCGCCTGCGAGGCGCTGCCGGCGACCTGCTGGTCGACCTCTCCCTCTTCGACGTGTTCAGGGGGGCTCCGGTGGGGGAGGGGCGCCGCAGCCTGGCGTTCACGCTCAGGTTCCAAGCAGACGACCGCACCCTCACCGACTCCGAGGTCTCCCAGGTCCGTGAGGCCTGCGTAGATGCTGTCGAGGGGAACCTTCCGGCGAACCTTCGGGCCTGAGCCCCGCATGCGCTGACAGCGGCGGCTACGGGTAGGTTCTGCGGCCATGCGTACATGGCGAATACACGAACTGGGCGAACCCATTGACAATCTGCTGCTCGGGGATGTGCAGCGGCCCGAACCCGGGGCGGGTGAGGTGCTCCTTGACGTGAGCGCGGTGGGTCTTGCGTTTCCCGATGTGCTGCAGTGCCGCGGGCAGTACCAGTTCAAGCCGCCGTTGCCGTTCACCCCCGGTGGGGAGACCGCCGGGACTGTGGTGGCAGTGGGTGAAGGCGTCGACGGCTTTGAGCCGGGTCAGCTTGTTGTGGGAATGGGCGGCGGCCTGGCCGAGCAGGTGGCCGTGTCGGCCGATCGGTTGTTTCCCGTTCCGGGTTCCCTGTCGGCTGCCAAGGCTGCGGCGATTCCACTCAACTACTGCACCACCTGGTACGCGCTTCACGAACGGGCGGGCCTTGCAGAGGGTGAGACCCTGCTGGTCACCGGCGCTGCAGGTGGGACCGGCTCTGCTGCAATCCAGCTGGGTCTGGCTGCCGGGGCGACTGTTATTGCTGTCGCCGGTGGGTCCGAGAAGACCGCTGCGTGTGCCGAGCTGGGAGCGCACTTCGTTATCGACCACCGAGAGGTCGACGACCTGGTTGAGAGGGTCCGGGAGTTGACCGACGGAAAGGGTGTCGACGTCGCCTACGACCCTGTGGGTGGTGAGATGTTCCAGCAGGTCCGGAGGTGCATGGGCTGGAATGGCCGGCTGTTGGTGATCGGCTTCGTCGCCGGTATTCCCGACCTCACGATGAACCACGTGCTCTTGAAGAACTACTCGGTGGTGGGTGTGCACTGGGGTGCGTCTGTCGGACGTGATTCGTCGTCGATCGGCCGGCAGATGGCTTCGCTCATGGCCCTGGCCGAGGGCGGCCTTGTCGATCCGCTGCTGCACCCCGTCTACGGCTTCGAGGATGGCTCAAGGGCGCTGCAGGACATCGCCGACCGCCAGGTGACCGGCAAGGTCGTGGTGTCAACCGCCTGAAACATGGCCCAACCAGTATGTTGCATGATCATACATAGGGTTGTATGATCTCCTGATGACCAATGTCGGGATACTGGGTGCCTCGGGTTTCACAGGGGCCGAACTGCTGCGGATCTGCGCCGCCCACCCCACCTTCGACGTAGTCGTCGCCACAGGCGACACCCAGGCCGGCACCGCCGTGGCCGACCTGTACCCCAGCCTCGCCGCCGAGTACCCCGACCTCACCTACGCACAGGCCGACCCGGCTGCCTTCGATGGCTGCGACGTGGTGTTCCTGTGCCTGCCCCACGGTGCATCCCAGGCACTGGTGCCTGAACTCCTTGGACGGGTGGGTCACGTGGTCGACCTCGGTGCCGACTTCCGTCTGACCGACACCGGCCTCTACCCGACCTGGTACGGCAAACCCCACGCTGCTCCCGAACTCCTGGCCGAGGCCGCATACGGACTCCCCGAACTGTTCCGCGCAGGACTGCCCGGCGCCGGCCTCGTAGCCGTGCCGGGGTGCTATCCAACAGCCGCAGCCCTGGCCCTCGCACCGTTCCTGCGGGCCGGTGCCATCGAACCCGGTGGCATCGTGGTCGATGCCGCCAGTGGGGTATCCGGTGCCGGCAGGGGACCGAAGCCGGGCACAACCTTTTGTGCCGTCGACGAGGACTTCAGCGCCTACGGCCTCACCGGAGGCACTGCCGACGCCCCGACCGGCCACCGGCACACACCCGAGATCGAACAGGCCATTTCCACCGCCGCCGACGGATCCGTCCTCGAGGCGTCAGCAGGTGTCTCGGTGCTGTTCACACCGCACCTGGCCCCCATGAACAGGGGCATCCTGGCCACCTGTTACGCAAAGCCCACCGTCGACATGGACTCCACCTCAGCCCTGGCCGTGCTGGCCGACGTATATGCAGGCGAACCGTTCATCGTCGTGTCCGAGAGGTCGCCGTCGACAAAGGCCACGGCGGGTTCCAACACGGCCCACCTGACCGCCCGGGTCGACCCCAGAACCGGCCTGCTGGTCGTGGTCAGCGCCATAGACAACCTGGTCAAGGGCGCATCCGGCCAGGCAGTGCAGTGCGCCAACATCGCATCCGGAATCGACGAAACGACCGGCCTTCCGACGGTGGGGATTTGCCCGTGACCGTCACATCGGTCCCCGGTTTCGTTGCCGCCGGCACGGCATGTGGAGTAAAGCCCTCTGGCGCGCCCGACCTGGCCCTCGTGGCCACAGCCGACGGCACGGCCGTAACCGCAGCCGGCGTGTTCACCTCTAACAAGATGACAGCGGCACCCGTGCTGGTCTGCAGACGGCACCTGGCCCAGACCGGCGGTCGGGCAGCGGCAGTTGTGCTCAACAGCGGCAATGCCAACGCCGCCACCGGAGCACAGGGAATGGCCGACGCCTCTGAGATGTGCGGCCTGACGGCTGCAGAACTGGGCTGCGCCAGCGAGGAGGTGCTCGTCTGCTCCACTGGCTGGATCGGCTACCCCCTGCCCATGGACGTCATCACGCTCGGCATTCCGGTAGTCGCCGCCACGCTCGACCCAGACGGCGGCCAGGCGGCAGCCACCGCAATAATGACCACCGACACGGTGCCCCGGACCACCCTCGTCGAGGCCGATGGGTTCACCGTCGGAGGCATCGCCAAGGGCGCCGCCATGCTCGAGCCCAACATGGCGACCATGCTGGCCGTGCTCACCACCGACGCAGAGGTCGACGCAGCCACGGCCACAACCCTCCTGCAGGCTGCCGTCGCAACCTCGTTCAACTGCCTTACCGTCGACGGTGCCGAGTCGACCAACGACACCGTCCTGCTGCTGGCAAACGGCTCGGCCGGGCCGACCGACACGACCGCCCTGGGCGCCGCCCTGGCCGAGGCATGCCTGGACCTGGCCGTCCAGATGGCCGATGATGCAGAGGGCGCCACCAAGACCGTGTTCCTCACAGTCAACGGTGCTGCAACCGACGCCGATGCAGCCAAGGCAGCCCGGGACACCGCCAACTGCCAGCTTGTCAAGTGCTCCTGGTACGGCGAGGATCCCTACTGGGGGCGGATCGCCTCGGAGATGGGAGCCGCCGGAATCTCCTTCGACCCCGCCACGCTGACCATCTCCTATGGCGGCACCATGGTCTACGAGCGCGGAGAACCCGTGGAACCCACTGCTGACCAGGCAGAAGCGCTCGGCCAACACATGGCCGGCCGGCGGCTGGACCTGGTGGTCGACCTCGGCCAGGGCGACGGAAGCGCCCAGGTGGTCACCACCGACCTCAGCCACGCCTACATCGACGAGAACATGCGGACCTCCTGATCCGCCCCACGAAGGAACCCCAATGAGCGACCAGACCCAACCCGAGGCATTCTCACCGGACCGTCGTGCAGCGGTCCTCGTCGAGACACTGCCCTACATCCAAAGGTTCCGGGGGTCGGTGGTCGTTGTCAAGTTCGGCGGAAACGCCATGGTCGATGCCGACCTGGCGGCAAGGTTCGCCGAGGACATAGTGCTCATGCACTCCGTCGGAATACGGCCGGTGGTGGTACACGGCGGTGGCCCCCAGATCGGCACAATGCTTGAGAAACTCGGCCTCGAGTCGGAGTTCAGGGACGGCCTGCGGGTAACCGACGCCGACACCCTCGACGTGGCCCGGATGGTGCTCGTCGGCAAGGTAAACCGGGAGATCGTGTCGGCGGTCAACGTCCACGGAGACCTCGCAGTGGGCCTCTCGGGCGAGGACGGATCGCTCATCGAGGCCTCCGAGAGGAACCCCGACCTGGGTTTCGTCGGCGACGTGGCAGCGGTGAACCCGGCGATCCTGGAGCGGATCATGGCCGAGGACCTGATTCCCGTTGTGGCCACAATCGGGGCCGACACCGCAGGTCAGGCCTACAACATCAACTCCGACACGGTGGCAGCGGCCCTAGCAGGTGCCCTCGGCGCCGAGCGCGTCATGTACCTCACAGACATCGATGGCCTGCGGTCAGATGTAGACGATCCCGACAGCCGGGTTTCCCGGCTCGACGTGGATGCCCTCGATGCCCTCATCTCCGACGGGACGGTCAGCGGCGGAATGATTCCCAAGGCCCGAGCCTGCATAGATGCGGTCAGGGCCGGTGTGGGTTCCGCACACATGGTCGACGGTCGGGTACCGCACGTGCTGCTGCTGGAACTGTTCACCGACATGGGCGTGGGCACCATGGTGCTGCCGGCCGGGGAGACCTCGTCGTGAACGCTCACGCCGAGGCCAGGGGAGCAGACCCATCTGGGCACTGCCCGATCATGCCCAACTACGGGCGGCCGGTGGTTACCTTCGTCAGGGGTTCGGGCACCGAACTGTTCGACTCCGAGGGCGGGCGCTACCTGGACTTCCTGGGTGGCCTGGCTGTCACCAGCCTCGGCCACAGCCACCCACGGGTCGCAACTGCCCTGGCCGAGCAGGCTGCGACGCTCCTGCACGTCTCCAACCTGTTCGCCACCGTGCCCCAGATCGAGGTTGCCAGGCGGCTGGATGCCCTCATCCGGTCGGGAACCGGCGAGGAGGAACCCGGGCAGGTGCTGTTCCAGAACTCCGGTGCCGAGGCCAACGAGGCCGCCATCAAGCTGGCCCGCAGGTACCAGGGGCGGGGCCGCCACGGCGTGCTGTCCGCGTTCCGGTCCTTCCACGGTCGGACCCTGGCGACCCTGGCGGCAACCGGCCAGCCTGAGAAGCACGAGCCGTTCCAGCCGCTACCAGAGGGTTTCAGGCATGCCGCCTGGAACGACCTTGCCGCCTTCGAGGCGGCCATAGACCCATCGGTGGGAACGATCCTGCTCGAACCCCTGCAGGGCGAGAGCGGCGTCAACCCGGCCGACGCGGAGTTCTTCGTCGGCATCCGGAGGCTCTGCGACGAGCGGGGGATCCTGCTTGTCATCGACGAGGTCCAGACCGGCC
>DLRQ01000066.1:0-10208 GCA_002501135.1 Candidatus Neomicrothrix sp. UBA7884 | reverse complement strand
TCATCGACGAGGTCCAGACCGGCCTAGCCCGGACCGGACGGTGGTTCGGCTTCCACCACCACGGCATCCGGGCCGACATCGTGACCGTGGCCAAGGCGCTTGGCAACGGCGTACCGATCGGAGCGGTGTGGGCACCGACCGGGATCGCCTCGGCGTTCAAGCCCGGCGACCACGGCTCCACCTTCGGCGGCCAGCCGCTTGCTGCTGCTGCAGCCCGCGAGGTGCTCCGGGTCATGGAGGACATCGACGCACCTTCCCTGGCCGTCGACCGTGGTGCCGAGTTGACAGCACTTCTCGACGCCCTGCCGGGCGTGACCGAGGTACGGGGCCTCGGGCTGCTGCTGGCCGCCGAACTGGACGAGACGGCCCTGGCGGGCCGGACTGCCGGCGAGGTGGCCCTTGCCTGCCTCCATGCCGGCCTGGTGGTAAACGGCGTCACCCCCACCTCTCTGCGGTTCGCTCCACCACTTACGGTGACCAGTGCAGAGTTGGCCGAGGGCGTGGAAATGCTTGGAGGGGTGCTCGACACCCCGCCGACAACAGACGAAACCGGGGCGGGCCAGTGAGACACCTTATGGAGATTGACGACCTGAGCGTGGCCGAGCTGGGCCGGGTTCTGGACCTTGCCGTGGACCCGTCGCCCCCACAGGTGCTGGACGGCCAGGGCATGGCCCTTCTCTTTGAGAAGCCCTCGGCGCGGACCCGCAACTCGATGGAGATGGCCGTCGTGCAGCTCGGTGGCCACCCCATGTACATACAGGCCGCCGAGGTGGGTCTCGGGGTGCGGGAGTCCGTCGAGGACGTGACCCGCACCCTCGCCTGCTTCCACGCCTGCCTGGGTGCCCGGGTGTTCGACCATGCGACGGTCGAGGCAATGGCTGCCGTCGGGGCCGTACCCGTTGTGAACATGTTGTCCGACGGTGCCCACCCACTCCAGGCCCTTGCCGACGTGCTCACCATGAAACAGGAGATGGGCGACCTGGCCGGCCGGGTCGTCACCTACGTGGGCGACGGGAACAACGTGTTCCGGTCGTTGGCACTGGCCGCCGGAATGCTCGGCATGGAGGTCCGGTTCGCCGGTCCTCCCGGCTACAGGCTGGGCGACATCGACCGGGACCGGCTCGCAGCGGCTGGCATCGTCTTTGAGGAGTTCGACCGGCCCGAGGAGGCCGTGGCTGGAGCCGATGCCGTGTACTCGGACGTGTGGGTCTCAATGGGCCAGGAGGACGAAAAGGAACAGCGGCTGGCCGACTTCGAGGGTTTCCAGGTCGACGGTTCCCTGATGGACGCCGCAGGCGAACAGGCCCTGTTCCTACACTGCCTGCCTGCCCACAGGGGCGAAGAGGTCACCGATGGCGTGGTCGACGGCCCCTCCAGCCGGGTCTGGCCCCAGGCCGCCAACCGGATGCACGCAGCCAGAGGCCTGCTGGCGTGGCTTCTCGGCGAGGCACCGGAGACAGGTCGATGAGCAAGGTACAGAGGCAGCACAGGCTGTCAGTGCTGCTCGAGGAGCACCCTGTGACCAGCCAGCCCCAGCTGGTGGAACTGCTGGCAGCCGATGGCTTCACAGCAACCCAGGCAACCGTGTCACGCGACCTCGAGGAGCTCGGGGCTGTGAAGGTACGGGTGCCCGGAGGCGAGAGCGTCTACGCCATACCCGAACTGCCCGCTGACCATTTCGCCCCCCAGAGCCAACTCGAGAGGGTCATGGGGGAGTGGGTGGTCGACATCGTGTCGTCGGCGAACCTGGTTGTACTCAGGACCCCACCCGGATCGGCCCACGTGGTCGCATCGGCGCTCGACAGGACCGGCCTTCCCGACGTCGCCGGAACCGTCGGCGGCGACGACACAATCCTCGTCGTGGCTGTCGAGGGTACATCCGGAGCCGAACTCGCCGGTAATCTGCGGACGCTCGCCGGGCTCTGATGGAACCGGAAACAAACGACATCGAAACTGAACGGAGCACGTGGTGACTGGCACCGGAATCGACAAGGTGGTCCTCGCCTACTCAGGCGGCCTGGACACCTCGATCATCCTGAAGTGGCTCGAGGAGACCTACGGCTGCGAGGTCGTCACCTTCACGGCCGACCTCGGACAGGGCGAGGAGATCGAACCGGCGCGGGCCAAGGCCGAGGCCATGGGCGTGAAGGAGATCTACATCGAGGATCTCCGCGAGGAGTTCGTCGCCGACTTCGTCTATCCCATGTTCCGGGCCAACGCCCTCTACGAGGGGGAGTACCTGCTCGGAACGTCGATAGCGAGGCCGCTCATTGCCAAACGGCTGATCGAGATCGCCGCCGAGACCGGCGCCGACGCAATCAGCCATGGCGCCACGGGCAAGGGCAACGACCAGGTCCGGTTCGAGTTGGGCGCGTACGCCCTGAACCCCGATATCAAGGTGATAGCCCCGTGGCGTGAGTGGGACCTGGGCTCACGCCAGAGCCTGTTGGACTACGCCGAGAGGCACTCCATCCCGATCGAGATGAAGAGGGGCACCAAGTCGCCCTATTCGATGGACGCCAACCTGCTCCACATCTCCTTTGAGGGCGGGCCTCTCGAAGATCCGTGGAACGAGCCGACCACCGAGATGTGGCGCTGGTCGGTCAGCCCCGAGATGGCGCCCAATGACGCCACCTACATGGATCTCACCTATGAGCGGGGTGATGTGGTCGCAATCGATGGAAAGGCCATGACGCCCGCAACGGTGCTGGCCGAGCTGAACAGGGTCGGCGGCGCCAACGGCGTGGGCCGGACCGACATTGTCGAGAACAGGTACGTAGGCATGAAGTCACGCGGTGCCTACGAGACCCCCGGTGGCACCATCCTGCTCAAGGCCCACCGGGCCATCGAGTCGATCACGCTCGACCGGGGGGTCGCGCATCTCAAGGACGACCTGATGCCGCGGTACGCCGAGATGGTCTACAACGGCTTCTGGTTCAGCCCCGAGAGGGAGATGCTCCAGGTTGCCATCGACCAGTCACAGCAGTGGGTCAACGGCCGGGTGAGGCTGCGGCTCTACAAGGGCAACGTCGAGGTTGTCGGGCGGGAGTCCGAGGACACCCTCTTCGACGAGGCCATAGCCACATTCGAAGAGGACGACGGTGCCTACGACCAGGCCGACGCCGAGGGCTTCATCAAGTTGAATGCCCTGCGGTTGCGGACCCTGGCGCGCCGGCAGGCCCGGGCTGACTCGAGGGGGCGGGGCTGATGGCAACTCTGTGGCACGGACGCTTCGAGGACGGCCCTGCCGAGGCTCTCCAGGCTCTCAACGACAGCCTTCCGTTCGACCGGCGGATGTACCGGGAGGACATCGCCGGCTCGCGCGCCCATGTGGCGATGCTGGCCCGGGTGGGTCTCATCAGCGATGCCGACGCCGATGCCATCGCGTCGGCGCTTGACGCCACCGAGGCTGAACTGGCTGGTGACTCCTTTGACTTCGTTCCGACGGACGAGGACATCCACACTGCCGTCGAGCGGAGGGTCACCGAGCTGGTCGGCGACGCCGGCGCCAGGATGCACACGGGTCGGAGCCGCAATGACCAGGTCGCCACCGACGTACGGCTCTGGACCAAACGGGAACTCCTGGAGATCGCCGCCCTGGTAGGCCGGTTCCAGGCCACCCTGGCTGCACGTGCCGACGATGCCGGCGACGCCTACCTTCCCGGCTACACGCATCTCCAGCAGGCCCAACCGGTGCTCCTGGCCCACCACCTGATGGCCCACGGCTGGGCGCTGGCACGCGATTTCGACCGGCTGCTCGACACCGTCGGACGCACCGACGTGTCTCCCCTCGGTGCTGGGGCCCTGGCCGGCTCCTCGCTGCCGCTCGACCCCGACGGTGTGGCTGCCGACCTTGGTTTCTCGACCAGGTTCCAGAACTCGCTTGACGCCGTGTCCGACCGTGACTTCGCTGCCGAGGCGCTGTTTGCGCTGGCCCTGCTCGGCGTGCACCTGTCGCGGCTGGGTGAGGAGATCGTGCTCTGGTCGACAGACGAGTTCGGCTTCGTGGGCCTCGATGACGCCTTCTCCACGGGTTCGTCGATGTTGCCCCAGAAGAAGAACCCCGACATTGCAGAGATAGCGCGCGGTAAGGCCGGTCGGCTCATCGGGAACCTGACAGGCCTGCTGGCGACCCTGAAGGGCCTGCCCCTGGCCTACGACAAGGACCTCCAGGAAGACAAGGAGCCGCTGTTTGACGCCTGCGACACCGTGAGGTTGACCCTGCTCGCGATGGACGGCCTGGTCTCGACGCTGGAGTTCAACACCGCCCGGATGGCCGAGGCCGCCGACAACCCGTTCGGTGCCGCTGTCGACCTTGCCGAGTTCCTGGTTCTGGCAGGCATGCCCTTCAGGGAGGCCCACGCCGTCGTCGGCGGCCATGTCCGGGCAGCCTTGGCGGGCGACGGCACTCTCGCCGACCTGGTTGCAGCCGACGAGCGACTGGGATCCGAGGCGGCTGCGCTGCTCGTACCCGGAGTGGCCGTGGGGCGTAGGACCACACCAGGTGGCGCAGGACCAGAGCCGGTGGCCGTACAGAAGGAGCAGTTCGCCCTGGTGCTGGCCGGGCAGGTGGAACGGCTGGCCACGCTGTCGTGACCACCGGACTGCCGGTGCTGGCCGACCTGCATGGTCGCACCGGAGTCGATCCAGCCGGCGTCGTCGCCAACGGGCCTCCGGGCCCCGAACAGGACCGAATCCTCGACCTGCTGGCTGCCCACAACGATGCCCTCGACCGGACGTGTCGTCCGGGGCACCTCACCGGGTCGGCGCTCGTCGTGGACCCGGCCGACAGTCGGATACTGGTCATGTTCCACACCAAGCTGCAGCGCTGGCTCCAGCCCGGCGGCCACGCCGACGGTGACGACGACCTTGCGCGCGTGGCCCTCCGGGAGGCCACGGAGGAGACAGGCATGGCGGGCCTCAGGGTGTCTGAACCGCCCGTGGACCTTGACGTACACGTGGTGGACCCACCGGCCGAGGACGCCCATGAACACCATGACGTGCGCTATCTGGTGCTGGCACCTCCCGGTTCGGTGCCGGTCGGCAACCACGAGTCACAGGACCTGAAATGGGTGGCCCGCAGCGACCTGGAGTCGCTGGGGGCGGATGCGGGCCTCTTGAGGCTGGCTGACAGGGCCCTGGCCCGGCTGGCTGAACTCGAGGCAGCGGGGCTTCTCTAGGAGGCTTGTCTACAGGTCGCCGGGGTCGAGGCAACTCTCTATGTCGTTCACCCGGGCGAAGCCGTTCATGCGTTCCTGGACGCTGCCGGTTCCGCTCGGCAGTGCCGACATGAGGGGCCGCACGTCGCCTTCGGTGCGGAGCCTCTCGGCATGGGAACGGCGGTCGGCAAGGTAGGTGTCCCAGTCGCCCAGCCAGGCTCCGGTCAAGACAGCGTCGTCGTGGCTGCCCGGCTTGATGAGCCTCAGGTCTGTGACCATGGCGGCCATCAGGAGCGTGGCCTCGTCAAGGTCGGCTGCGCGCTCGGCGGGTGTGACGACCTCGGACGCCCGCCTGATCCCGTCCATGTCTGAGAGCATCTCGGTGCAGCGGATCTCAGCCGTCTCGGCCCACGACATGTCCTCGAGCCGGTCGGGGTTGCCTGAGCGTGCGAGGAAGAAGGCGTAGAACCACATGCACCCCATGGCAAGCACGAGAAGGCTCAGGAAGACCCGACCGGGCGTGATGCGGGAACCAACCGGTTCGCTCACTGCGAGACCCTTACCGCTACGAGGGTTCCGGGCGTCACCTCGGTGCCGGGTACGGGGTCCTGCCACCAGACCACTCCGACCGGTGCGTTCGGATCATCGGGGTCGTCGACCTCGGTGGTCTCATAGCCGAGCCCCTCGGCGGTGAGAAGCGCAGATGCATCGTCGACCAGACGGCCGATTAGGTCCGGAACCGACACCGTCTCGATGACTGCCGGTTCCACGACGACCTCGACGAGCATTGATCCGTCTGGCCTCATCGACGTACCCACACCCGGGGACTGCCCGATGATGGTTCCCGGCTCGGAGCCCTGGATCTCGACGCGGACCACGTTGATGATCCTGATGTCGGTCTCGGCCTCTTCGAGCATCAGGGCGGCGTTGTTGAGGGTGAGGCCGACCAGCTCAGGTGTCGGCACGGCATCGACGGGTGGCCTGGTCGTCGTGGTGGTCGAGGACGGCGGGGGAGCCGGGAACGAGGCAACCGGCAGGTCAACGTGGGCTGCCTCCATGACATCCTTCCAGATGAGGGCAGGGTAGGTGCCGCCGTAGACCTTGCGGTCGGTTGTCGGTGGAACCATGGGGATCTGGGCCTCGGGGAAGCCGACCCACACAGCGGTGGTGCGCTGCGGCGTGTAGCCCACGAAGATGGCATCGGCGTAGTTCTGGGTGGTGCCGGTCTTGCCGGCGGCCGGTCGTCCGAAGTCGGCGCGGTGGCCCGTTCCCTGGGTAATGGTGCCCTCGAGAATCCAGGACAGCTGGTCGGTCAGACGGGCATCAAGGATTCGCTCCTGTTCGCGCTCCCACTGCCAGAGGACTGTGCCGTCCGAGCGGCTCACCCGCGTCACGTACGACGGTTCGATGTGCACTCCACGGTTCGCAAAGGTGGAATAGGCGGTGGCCATGTCGAGCATGGTGGTGTTAGAGGTGCCGAGCACGTTGGAGTTGACCTCCTGGATGGGGGACTCCATTCCCAGGCGTCGCGCCAGGCTCACCACCCGGTGTGGGCCCATCTCGATGTTGAGCTGAGCAAAGACGGTGTTGTAGGAGCTACGGACGCCGCGGATGAGCGTGACCGACTCGGGTGTTGGCGGAGGCATGAGGGCTTCGCCCTCAGGCGGGTCCCATGTCCAGCCGGGAACGGCCTCGAGGGCCTCGACCCGGAAGGTGAACAACTCGTCCCTGCTGTACTCGTAGCGGCGGTTGTTGATCCATGCGGCCAGGTGGACGAACTCCTCTCGGCTCTTGCGCTCGGAACCGCGTGCCCAGACTCTGACTGTCTCGACGTGGTCGGGGGGAACATCGAGATGCTCCTCCCTGCGCTGGTACTTCTCGAGGGCTGCAAGGCCCTCCTCGAAGCGGGCCTCTGTGCCCTTGTGGCCGTTCACGCCACCGGTGACCCGCCAGACCCGGTTCTCCTCGATGGTGCCGGCTATCTCGAATTCGACGACGTTGGGTGCCGGGTAGGAGGCGGTGGCGCTCCATCCGGCCTCAAGTGCCGCAGCCAGGCCGATGGGCTTCATGGAGGACCCGACCTGCCTGCCGAGCCCGATGGCCAGGTTGTACTTGGCGTCGGCACTGTCGGCGAAGAAATCGCGGCCACCGACCATTGCCAGGACGTGGCCGTTCTGCGGGTTGATCGTGACAATGGCGGCATCGGGGTATCCCTGGCCGTCGGGAAGGTGCTTCTCGACGGCGGCTTCGGCGGCGGCCTGCAACTCGAGGTCGAGGGTGGTTTCGATGCGGACGCCGCCCTCGAAGAGGAGCTGTTCGCGGACCCCGCGGGTGGCTCCGAACGCCGGGTTCTCGAGGAACCACTGCCTCACCTCTTCGATGAAGTGGCCGGCCGGGTAGCGGGTCTCGAGGCGGGCCGTGTACTCCTCGGTCACCGGCGGCAGGGCGATGGCGCCGTTGTACTGGTCTTCGCTGATGTACTCGTTTGCGAGCATCCGGTCCAGCACCATGTGGCTGCGCTTGAGGCTCTTCTCGTAGTTGAGGAGCGGGTCGTAGCGGCCCGGCAACTGGATGATGCCGGCCAGCATGGCGGCCTCCGGCAGGTTGACCTCGTGGAGGTCCTTGTTGAAGTAGGTCTGGGCGGCTGCCCTGATGCCGTAGGCGCCGTGGCCGAAGTAGACGGTGTTGAGGTACTGCAGGAGGATGAAGTCCTTGCCGTACTCGTCCTCGAGGCGGGTGGCGTACCAGATCTCCTCGAGTTTGCGGCTGGCGGTCTTCTCGGTGTTCTGGATGATCGCCAACTTCACGTACTGCTGGGTGATGGTGGACCCGCCCTGGCTGATGCCACCCGCCTCGAAGTTGGTTCGAGCCGCCCTGATGATGGCTTTCAGGTCGATGCCGTCGTGGATGTAGAACCGCTCGTCCTCGATGGAGATGACGGCCTGGCGGAGCATCTCGGGTATCTCGTCGATTCGGCGCACGCTTGTGCGGTTCTCGGGAGCCACCATCGTGGTGATGTGGGTTCCGTCGGCGGCAACGATTGTCGATGACTCTGCGGTCTCGGGGATGGTGATCTCGAACCTGGGTGTCTCGTAGCTGTAGCAGGCCGTGGCGACAACGGACATCACCAGCACCACGCCCAAGGCGCGGACAAACGGGCTGGTGGCTATCGGCATTCCTACATTCTGACCGCGGGATGGGCCGTTGAGGCGTCAGCGGGGCTGCATACTGGTGGTCGTGGATGGAGCCCTGGTACTTGAAGACCTGGCGGCCCGCGGTCTGGTGCATGACAGCACCGACCTCGACGTGCTGCGGGCCAGGCTGGCCGAGGGGCCTGTCACGCTCTACTGCGGCTTCGACCCGACCTCTGACAGCCTCCACATCGGCCATCTGGTGCCGCTTCTCCTGCTTCGCCGCTTTCAGGACGGCGGCCATCGCCCCATCGCCCTGGCCGGCGGTGCCACCGGCATGGTCGGAGACCCGAGCGGACGCTCCGAGGAGCGCAACCTGCTCGAGTCCGCCGAGTTGAGTGCAAACGTCGAGGCCATGGCGGCACAGTTGCGGGCCTTCCTGCACTTCGACGGCGACGATGCGACCGCTGCCATCCTGGCCGACAACCGTGAGTGGACCGTCGGCGTCGACGTTCTTGACTTTCTGCGAGACGTCGGAAAGCACGTCACCATCGGCACCATGCTCGGCAAGGACTCCATCAGGACCCGCCTGGCCGGCGACCAGGGCATCTCCTTCACGGAGTTCAGCTACATGCTGCTCCAGGCCAACGACTTCTACGAACTGCATGCCCGCCACGGCTGCGAGCTGCAGGTGGGCGGCTCTGACCAGTGGGGCAACATCACCGCCGGCATAGACCTGGTCAGGCGGCGCTCGGCGGCACCGGTCCACGGCCTCACCGTGCCGTTGGTTACCCGGGCCGACGGGGCCAAGTTCGGCAAGACCGCCGAGGGGGCTGTCTGGCTTGACCCGAAGCGAACCCTTCCCTACGAGTTCCACCAGTACTTCTTGAATGTCGACGACCGCGACGTGGAGCGCTTCCTCCTTCAGTTGACGCTCGTGGCGGTGCCTGAAGTGGCCGAGGTGATGTCCGCCCACGGAGCCGCCCCCGAGGAGCGAATCGCCCAGAACCGCCTCGCCGACGAGGTCACCACCCTCGTCCACGGGGCCGAGCAGACTGCCAGGGCCCGCCTTGCCGCTGTGGGTCTCTTCGGTGACGAGCAGCCGACCGTCGAGGTGCTCGAGGCCATCAGGGGGATTGTTCCCGAGTCGACCGTTTCTGCCGCGGACCTGGACGGCGACGAGTCCCTCGTTGATGCTCTGGTCGTGAGCGGCCTCTGCAGCTCCAGGGGTGATGCAAGGCGCACGATCAAGGGCGGGGGCGTGTCGGTGAACGGCCTCAGGCAGAACACCGAGGCCGCTGTACTTCCGCCCGATTCGGCCCTCGGAGGTCGTTTCGTGCTGCTCCAGAAGGGCCGACGCAACCGGCATCTGCTGGTGGTCGACTGAGCCGTCCCGGCGGCCAGCCGGGAAACCTGCCGACAGACGCGAAATTGGGTCTGTCGGGGGTTGGTGAGTAGTCGGGCTACCGCTATTGTTGCTCTGCTCACCGGCACTTGACCATCTGGTCGGGTAGCCATAGCGTGAGTGGTCGCCTCATCGGCAGGTCCGGTTCCGGATCGAATCGATGATGCGGTCTGAGGACACCACTGCCTCCACTGTTGTGGATGCACGTGTCGGGCGACTGTTGGTTGCCAGGTGTTCCTTGAAATCGGAATAGAGGACGAAAAAGCCAGTGCGGGCTGTCCACAGACGATCGCGAGTCGTCACTGGACAGACCCTTAACAATTTCAATAGCACTGACGGACAACGGTGGCCGACTTCGGTCGACCATCATTGCCCTGTGTCAGGTCGTTTCGGATTGGTGTCCGAAATGACCTCAGACTCGCGTCGGCACCGCCTTTTGGTGGTGTCGCACCAATGATTCGACGGTACGCACCGCTTCGGCGGCGTGTACCCGAGATTTCGACGGAGAGTTTG
>DLRQ01000026.1 GCA_002501135.1 Candidatus Neomicrothrix sp. UBA7884 | reverse complement strand
GTCCTCGAGCAGGTTCAGGATCTGTGCCTGAACGCTCACGTCCAGGGCACTCACGGGCTCGTCGCAGATCAACAGGTCCGGTCCGACCACGAGGCTCCTGGCAATGGAGATGCGCTGGCACTGCCCTCCGGAGAACTCGTGGGGTCGATTGTCACGGGCGGTGTCGGGGTCGACACCTACGGCATCGAGCATCCGGTCAACGATGGCCTTCTGCTCGTCGGCATCGGAGGGGCCCCAGACCCGTAGGGGCTCGGCCACGATGTCGCCGACCGTCCGCCTCGGGTTCAGCGAGGAGATCGGATCCTGGAAGATCATCTGGATATGTGTTCGCCTCTGACGGACCTCCTCATCAGACAGGGCAGAGAGATCGGCACACCTGAAGGTGACGCTTCCAGATGTCGGTCGGGGCAGTTGGATGATCGCCCGGCCGGTTGTGGACTTGCCGCAACCCGACTCGCCGACAAGTCCGAGGGTCTCCCCGGACCTGATGTCGAAGCTGATGCCGCTGACGGCCTTGACGGTCCTGCCGCGTCCGCAAGGAAACTCGACAACCAGATCCTCGACGCTGACGAGCACGTCCTCACCGGTGCGGAGATGGGCCTTCCCGGTACCAGCCATCAGCCATCCACCCCACCGGCCGGTGACCGGGTTGTCGAGAGATCGACCGCCACCGCCTGTCGCAGGCCGGCCGCCAGGTTCTTCTCAAAGGCCACCCGGGCCTCTGGCGAGCCAACGGGAGTCCAACAGGCCAGGCGGTGTGTCGGGTCGTCGGTCTCCACCAGCGGTGGTTCCTCGTTGACGCACTGGTCCTGGACATAGGGGCACCGTGGGCTGAAGTCACAGCCGGTCGGCGGGTCGATCAGGTCCGGTGGTCGACCCGTGATGGCAGCCAGCCTCGTGTGGCTGGGGAAGCTGGTACGCGGGATCGACCGCATCAGAGCCTCCGAATAGGGGTGGCGCATGTCGGCGAAGAGCGATGCCGTCGGTGCGTGCTCCACCACGGTTCCGGCGTACATGACCATGGTGTCGTCGGTGCGGCCCGCTACGACACCCAGGTCATGGGTAACCAGCACCATGGCCATCTCACGGTCGGCCTGCTCCCGACTGAGCAGGTTCAGTATCTGGTGCTGGACCGTCACGTCCAGTGCCGTGGTCGGCTCGTCGGCGAAGAGCAGTGACGGCGCGCAGGCCAGGGCGACTGCGATACAGACACGCTGGCGCATCCCTCCGGACAGTTCGTGAGGAAAGGAGCGCAGCCTGGTTTCGGGATCGGGGATGCGGACCTCCCGAAGCAGGTCGACGGCCGCCTGTCGAGCCTCGGACCGGTTCAGGTTCAGGTGCCTGCAGAGGTGTTCGGTTACCTGCCTCTGGACCCGCACCAGCGGGTTCAACGAGGTCATCGGGTCCTGGAACACCATGGCCATCTCGGTACCCCAGAGTTGGCGCATTTCGGCAGGCGACCTCGTCAGAACGTCGGTTCCCTCGAAGACGGCCGTTCCGGTTGTGGTCACGTTGGTGCCCAGGTTGAGGCGCATTACCGACCTTGCCAGAACCGTCTTGCCGGAACCGCTCTCTCCCACTATGCCGAGCGTCTTGCCCCTGTCCAGGCTGAAGCTGACTCCCCTTACCGCCTTCACATCGCCGGCTGGGATGGTGAACGTGGTTCGCAGGTCGTCCACCTTGAGGAGCGGGCTGTTCGCCGCCTGGTCAACCATCAGAGCGCCGCCGATCGGACGGAGCGCAACCTTCGCAGCCAGTCGCCCACGTTATTCAGCGAGTACACGGTGAACACCAGGGCAAGGGACGGCCAGATGGCGGGCCACACGTTTATCTGGAGGTCCACCCGGGAGGCGTTGACCATCGTTCCCCATGACGAGGTTGGCGGCTCCACGCTCAGACCCAGGAAGGCCAGCGCACCCTCGAGCAGGATGATGACGGCGGCGTTGACCATTGCGTAGGCCAGCAGTGTCGGCAGGACGTTCGGGATGACCTCACGGAACAGGATCGTGCGCTTCCTGGTTCCAATTGCCCGCGCCGCCGTAACGAACTCCCTGCGGCTGATGGAGAGGGCGTTTGCCCTGGCGACCCGGGTGTAGGGGGGGATGCTGAGGAAGCCGATCACCGTGGCGATCACGACGAGGTCCCGCCTGCCGAGCAGGGTGACGACGGTGAGAAGCAGCACCAGCCCGGGAAAGGCAAGGATCACATCGACGACTGCCATCACGGCCGAATCGGTCTTTCCGCGGACGAACCCGACAAGCGAACCGAAGAAGCCACCGAACACGACCCCCATGAACACTGCTGTAAGGGCCACCGCGAGCGATACCCGGGCGCCGTAGACGATCCGGGCAAGGATGTCGCGGCTGTTGTTGTCGGTTCCCAGGAAGTGGGTGAGGCTCGGACCCTCGTTGGTGGCCCCATCACCGAACAGAAACCCCTGATAGTTGGGGTCTGCAAGGCCGGGTATGAGGTCGGCGAACACGGCTGCGCCGACAACCACGATCAGCCAGGATGCGCAGAAGCGTGTGGTCCAGGGCATCTTGGAGATGAACCGCCTGATCCAGGGTCGCCTTGCCGCCTCGGTGGGCGCTGCCGGGTCGAGTGCCGTGTCCACCTCAGTCGGCCTTCCTGATCCGGGGGTCGACCACCAGGTAGACGAAGTCCACGAGGGTGTTCACGACCACGTAGACCATCGCCACGAACACGGTGATCCCCTGGACCATCATGAAGTCCCGCTGGAAAATTGCGTCCAGGAGGCGCTTTCCGAGACCCGGCAGGGCGAAGAGGAACTCCACCACAACCGTTCCACCGAGCAGCAGGCCGATGTTGAGGCCAACCACCGTGATGAGCGTCAGAGAACTTGGCCGCAGGGCGTGCCTGAAGAGGATGAAGCCGTCCTTTAGGCCTTTGGACCTGGCCGAGAGTATGTAGTCCTCCTTGAGTGTCGTCACCAGGTCTGAGCGGACGACCCGGGTGTAGACGGCAACCTCTATGACAGAAAGGGAGAGGGCCGGCAGCGTCACCGTCATCAGGTTGCCGGAAATGCTGTTTGAGATGCGTGTCCAGCCGGTTGCCGGGAACCATCCTAGCTTCATTGCAAATACGTAGATGAAGAGCAGGCCAGCCACGAATCCGGGCACGCTGAGCGCGAACTGTGCGCCACCTGAGATGATCTGGTCCAGCCTGGAACCCTCGCGGTAGGCACTCATCACCCCCAGCGGTACCGCCAACAGCACCGAGAAGATCACGGTCACGATCATCAGCTCACCGGTGACCGGTATGCGGTGGGCGATCTCGCTACTCACTGCCCGCGAGGTCACGATCGAGTCGCCGAGGTCACCTCGGACGGCGTCGCCCAGCCACTTGCCGTATCGCACCAGCATCGGATCGTCGAGGCCCCACTCGGCCCTCACCTGGGCCACGTACTCCTGGTCCTGTTGGGCCTCGATCGGGATGAGAGCGTTGATGGCGTCACCCGGCAGCAGGTTCACCAGAAGAAAGGTCAGGAACGAGACGACCAGCAGCGTGGCCACCAGCCTCACCAGACGTGTCGCTATGAAAGAGCCCAAGACAGCCGATTCTCACGGTCGGGGCCGGACCATGACCCTCCTCCCTGAGGGCCCCCCGGCGAGAGCGGATATGAAGTTCTACCGCCCTGGTGGGGCGGAGCCGTGGCCCCGCCCCACCTGAGGCGTATCAGAATGCCCTACGGCCTAGTTGTTCAACCAGACCTGGTGCCAACGCCCCTCGGCGTTGGGGTGTCCGATGCCGAGCTGACCGTCCACCGTGGTCCAGTTGTCGAGCCCAACGACGCCATTGGCAACCGCTATCAGGGTCGCCGTCGCGCCCGAGTACCACATCGGCATGTCTCGTGCGCCGATGAGGCCGACAATCTCGTACAACTCCTTACGACGGGCGAAGTCATCGGTCGTGATCGCCTCGGCGAGTGCAGCCGATGCCTCGTCATCGGAGTAGTTGGAGAAGTTCAACGGCGACATCTGCCACGGGGCATAGGCATCGCCCAGGCCCACCGATGGGTCATCCTCGCTACCCCAACGCCAGCAGTGGGCACCGTGATCACCCTGGAAGCCGTTGGCCATGCCCAGAGCCGTGTTTATGTGGGTGGCCTGGTCGGTGTTGAGCAGGGTTACGTTGACCAGGTCGGTTGCGGTCCAGAGCTGTTCCAGCACCGACATTGCGGCGATGAGCGTCGGGTCCGGTGGGCAGGACAGGTCGACGTCGATCTTCTCACCGACAGCCTTTCCGTCGGACCGCTCCGGATCATCCACGTACTCCTGGATGAGTGCCTTGCCGGCCTCATAGTCGAAGTGCGGGTAGGCGTCGAAGACAGCCTGTGACCACCACGGGCTGTCCGTGGAAAAGAACTGGGTAGCCGGACCCGAGATCCCCTTGCCGCCGAGCGCCTCTATGACGGCCAACTGGTTGTTTGCCAGGGTCAGGCCACGACGGACGCGCACGTCGTCGTACGGTGCAAGCAGCACGTTGAACATACCGCCACCGGCGTTGTTGCCCTGGAACTCGTAGAGGGTGATCCCCTCGGCTTCACGGGCGTCACGGATGGTCGCCTGCCTGAGGCTCTGCATGGCCGTCACGGTGCCCGATGTCAACGAGGCAAGCCTCGTGGTCTCATCGGGAATCGGACGTACGGCAAAGCTGTCCAGGTACGGCAGGGGCCGTCCCCACATGTCCTTCTGCCAGTAGTTCGGGTTCCTCGTGAACACCGTCTCGTTGTCGATGTCACGTGACTCGATCACGAACGGGCCGGTGCCGACCGGGGCGATGCTGAATGCATCGGTGTCGGCTGCCGCAGCGCCCGGCTCGAACACCATCCCGATGGGCGCACGTGCCAGGTAGCTCGGGAACGCCGAGTTGGTCTTCGACAGCGTGTAGACGACCTCGAGGTCACCGGTCGCCTCGACTGCAGTCAGACCCGTTGCAGTGATATGACCCGCAGCTGCTGCTCCACCCTGCTGGATGGCCCACATGTCCACGAGGGACTGTGCGTTGAACGCACTGCCGTCGTGGAACCTGACACCACTCCGCAGGGACACCGTCCAGACCGTGAAGTCATCGTTGGCGGAGATGCCGGCCGCCAGGTTCGGCACGTAGGAGCCCACCTCGTTCTGCTCTAACAGCTTGTCGAACACGGCTATCATCATGTTGTAGCAGGGTGACGAGCATGTATCTTCCCAGGGACGCAGGCCGGTGGCCTCTGCCTCGATTCCGATTATCACCGAGCCGCCATAGGTGGGCTTTTCGGCACCGGCGACGATGTCGCCGACCTGGGTTGCGGCCAGGGGTGCGTATTCGTAGACGA
>DLRQ01000045.1 GCA_002501135.1 Candidatus Neomicrothrix sp. UBA7884 | reverse complement strand
GAGGCCATCACGCCACAGACCCTGATCAACATTCGACCCGTCGTGGCAGCCATCAAGGAGTTCTTCGGCACCAGCCAGCTCTCCCAGTTCATGGATCAGGTGAACCCGCTGTCGGGCCTCACCCACCGTCGACGCCTGTCCGCTCTCGGTCCCGGCGGCCTCTCCCGCGAGCGCGCCGGGTTTGAGGTCCGGGACGTCCACTTCTCGCACTACGGCCGCATGTGCCCGATCGAGACCCCTGAGGGTCCCAACATCGGCCTCATCGGTGGTCTCGCCACCTACGGCCAGATCAACCCGTTCGGCTTCATCGAGACGCCCTACCGGATAGTCAACAACGGCAAGGTCACCGACGAGATCATCTACCTGGCTGCTGACGAGGAGGAGGAGTACGTGGTGGCGCAGGCCAACGCGCCGCTCAACCCCAACGGCACCTTTGCCAACCAGCGTGTCCTCGTGCGTCGGTCGCCGCAGGCCGCCTCTCTTCAGGATCTGCGCCTCCAGCTGGAACAGGACGTCTTCTTCGGCTCCACCACCGAGATCTCCTACGTACCGCCCGACGAGGTCCAGTTGATGGACGTCTCGCCGAAGCAGATCGTGTCGGTCGCCACCGCCCTCATTCCGTTCCTCGATCACGACGATGCGAACAGGGCTCTGATGGGCGCCAACATGCAGCGCCAGGCGGTACCACTTATCCGGTCCGAGGCTCCCTACATCGGTACAGGCATCGAAGCCCGTGCAGCCAGGGACGCAGCCAACATGATCCTCGCCGATGCTGCCGGCACCGTCACCGAGGTCGACGGTGATTCGATAACCGTCGACTACGGCAAGGGCGGAATCGTCACGCACGACCTGTCCAAGTTTGAACGTTCAAACCAGGACACCTGCATCAACCACAAGAGCAGGGTCGTCCCGGGCCAGAAGGTCAAGAACGGCGAACTGTTGGCCGACGCCTCCTCGACGGACGCTGGAGAACTGGCGCTCGGCAAGAACCTCCTCGTGGCGTTCATGTCGTGGGAGGGCTACAACTTCGAGGACGCAATCATCCTCTCGGAACGCCTGGTGAAGGACGACGTTCTCACGTCGATCCACATTCACGAGCACGAGATCGATGCCCGTGACACCAAGTTGGGCCCAGAGGAGATCACACGCGATATTCCGAACCTGTCCGACGAGATCATGGCCGATCTCGACGCCCTTGGAATCGTGAGGGTCGGCGCCGACGTGTCACCTGGCGATGTCCTCGTCGGAAAGGTCACCCCGAAGGGCGAGACCGAGCTGACCCCCGAGGAGAGGCTTCTCCGGGCGATCTTCGGCGAGAAGGCCCGCGAGGTCCGTGACACATCCTTGAAGGTTCCCCACGGTGAGACCGGAAAGGTCATCGACGTCAAGGTGTTCAACCGCGACGACGGTGACGAACTGCCGCCGGGTGTAAACCAGCTGGTCCGGGTCTACGTGGCCCAGAAGCGCAAGATCAGCGTCGGCGACAAGCTGGCCGGTAGGCACGGCAACAAGGGCGTCATCTCGAGGATCCTGCCCGTTGAGGACCTCCCCTACCTTGCCGACGGCACCCCCGTCGACATCATCTTGAACCCCCTCGGTGTTCCGTCCCGAATGAACGTGGGACAGGTGCTCGAGGCCCATCTGGGTTACTGCGCAAGGTGGGGCTGGGAGGTCGACGGTGAGACCGTCGGCGAGGCGCCCATCACCGGAATCGAGCGCAAGACCCGAACGTCAACACCACCTGCGGTGCACGTCGCCACTCCGGTGTACGACGGCGCCCACTGGGACGAAGAGGACCTCTCCGGAGATCATCCGACAATCCAGAAGATCCTCCAGAACATCAACCCGGAGTCTGTCGACGGTGAACGCCTCATGCAGATCGACGGCAAGACCACCCTCTACAACGGTCGCACCGGCGAGCCCTACGACCACGAGATTATGGTGGGCTACGTCTACATACTGAAGCTGGCCCACCTCGTCGACGACAAGATCCACGCAAGGTCCACCGGCCCCTACTCGATGATCACCCAGCAGCCGCTGGGCGGGAAGGCGCAGTTCGGTGGTCAGCGCTTCGGCGAGATGGAGGTCTGGGCGCTTGAGGCCTATGGGGCCGCCTACTGCCTCCAGGAACTGCTCACCATCAAGTCCGACGACGTGCTCGGCCGGGTCAAGGTCTACGAGGCGATCGTCAAGGGCGACAACATCCCTGAGCCGGGCATCCCTGAGAGTTTCAAGGTGCTCATCAAGGAGATGCAGTCACTCTGCCTCGATGTTGAGGTGTTGTCCGAGGAGGGGCACCAGATCGAGATGCACGAACTCGACGAGGACCTCTACCGCACCACCGAGTCCCTCGGCATCGACATCTCAAGGCCCGAGCGTGGGTCAGACGAAGAAGATGCACGCCGCAGCGCCGGCCTGCTCCACTGATCAATCCAAGTTCAGACCGCTAGTTAGTGACATGTACCCAGTGACAAGACGTAGGAAGTAGACGAGTGCTCGACGTCAACGATTTCGACCAGCTTCGGATTGGCCTAGCCACCGCCGACGGCATACGCATGTGGTCCAACGGTGAGGTGAAGAAGCCGGAGACCATCAACTACCGCACGCTCAAGCCTGAAAAGGATGGGCTCTTCTGCGAGAAGATCTTCGGTCCCACCAAGGACTGGGAGTGCTACTGCGGCAAGTACAAGCGCGTCCGCTTCAAGGGAATCATCTGTGAGCGCTGCGGGGTCGAGGTGACGCGTTCAAAGGTCCGGCGTGAACGCATGGGCCACATCGAGTTGGCGGCACCGGCTGTTCATATCTGGTATCTGCGTGGAACCAGGTCCTGGTTGGCGTACCTGCTGATGGGCACCGAGCCCCGTGAGGAGCTCAAGGCCAAGCAGCTGGAGAAGGTCATCTACTTCGCTGCCAGCCTCGTGGTCTGGGTCGACGAGGAGAAGCGTCACGAGGACCTCCCCCAGCTCGAGGAGGAACTTGTCGAGGAGCGCACCGCCATCGAGGAGGAGCGTGACCGCGAGCTTGACCGCCGCCAGGAGGACCTCGAGGCCGAGTTGGCTCAACTCGAGGCCGAGGACGCCAAGGACACCGATCTGCGTGCCCGACAGCGGGCAGCCGACAAGGACCTGGCCTTCATCCGCGAGCAGTACGAGACCGAGCTCGACGTCCTGAACAGGGCGTGGGACGAATTCAGCACCCTGTTCGCGCGCCAGATCATCGACGACGATCTGCTCTGGCGTGAGCTGGTTGACCGCTGGGGTGACTACTTCGAGGGCGGAATGGGCGCCGATGCGTTGGCGCAGCTGATCGACAAGATCGACTTCGACGACGAAGAGGTCAAGCTCCGGGCGATGATTGATCCTCCCGAGGGTCAAAAGCCGCTCTCTGCCCAGCGAATGCAGAAGGCCATTAAGCGCCTCAAGATCGTGGCTGCATTCAACCGACGCGACAAGTACGGGCGGCGTGCCAACGAGCCGAGGGCGATGATCCTCGATGTGGTCCCGGTGATTCCACCCGAGTTGCGGCCGATGGTTCAGCTCGACGGTGGTCGTTTCGCTACGTCCGACCTGAACGACCTGTACCGACGCGTAATCAACCGCAACAACCGGCTCAAGAGGCTGCTCGATCTGGGTGCGCCCGAGATCATCGTGAACAACGAAAAGCGCATGTTGCAGGAGGCCGTCGACGCCCTGTTCGACAACGGTCGCCGTGGGCGACCCGTCACCGGGCCGGGGAACCGTCCGCTGAAGTCGCTCTCTGACATGCTTAAGGGCAAGCAGGGTCGGTTCCGTCAGAACCTGCTCGGCAAGCGCGTCGACTACTCGGGCCGTTCAGTCATCGTGGCCGGTCCGACCCTCAAGTTCCATCAGTGCGGGCTGCCCAAGATCATGGCACTCGAGCTGTTCAAGCCCTTCGTGATGAAGAAGTTGGTCGACGAGGAGGTCGCACAGAACATCAAGTCGGCCAAGCGCATGGTCGAGCGACGCAAGCCAGAGGTCTGGAACGTTCTCGACGACGTGATCAGGGAACATCCGGTGCTGTTGAACCGTGCACCTACCCTGCACCGTCTGGGTATTCAGGCCTTTGAGCCGGTGCTGGTCGAGGGCAAGGCAATCCAGATCCACCCGCTGGTCTGTACCGCCTTCAACGCCGACTTCGATGGCGACCAGATGGCTGTCCACCTTCCGCTGTCAGCCGAGGCCCAGGCCGAGGCCCGGGTGCTGATGCTGTCGGCCAACAACGTGTTGAGTCCGGCACACGGCCGACCGCTCGTGACGCCCACACAGGACATGATCATCGGCGCCTTCTACCTGACCGACGAGGCCGACGGGGCCGTCGGCGAGGGGAGGGTCTATCGCCGGATCGACGAACTCGAGCGCGCGCTCGAGGACGGGTCTGTGCATCTCCACGCCCGCATCCAGTACCGCTCCGACGAGTACCCGGACATGGTGGAGACCGCCGCCAACGGCTCACCTGCCGTCTGGAAGACCACAACACCCGGTCGGGTGATCCTGAACGAGGCCTTCCCGGCCGGTTTTGGCTTCGTCAACCGCCAGGTCGACAAGAAGGAAATGGGGGTCCTCGTCGACGATCTGGCCCGCCACTACCCGAAGAAGGACGTGTCGATCAGCCTTGACCTTCTCAAGGACGTCTGCTTCAAGTACGCCACAAGATCGGGCCTCACCGTGTCGATCGACGACGTCCGTACACCGGTCGAGAAGCAGGCCATCTTGGATCGTCACGAAAAGGACGCCGAGAAGGTCGACGCGCAGTTCCGCCGCGGCATCATCACCGACGGCGAGCGACGCCAGAAAGAGGTCGAGATCTGGAACAAGGCCACCGCTGAGGTGACCGAGCGCATGGTCGAGTCCCTCGAGGCCCAGGAGTTCAACCCGATCGACATCATGGTCAAGTCGGGTGCCCGTGGGAACATGATGCAGGTCCGCCAGATCGCGGGTATGCGTGGGCTGGTGGCCAACCCCCGTGGTGACATGATTCCCCGCCCGATCAAGTCCAACTTCCGCGAGGGCCTGACGATGCTCGAGTACTTCATCGCCACGCCGGGAGCAAGAAAGGGCCTCGTCGACACCGCTCTGCGTACCGCCGACTCGGGCTACCTGACCCGTCGCCTCGTCGATGTCTCCCAGGAGTTGATCATCAACGAGTACGACCCGTTTGAGGCCGACGGACCGGTGCGTGGTGTCTGGATCGACGGCGTTCGAGATGACGAGCCCGGGAAGCGCTACTACATCGAGAACCGGCTCTACAGCCGCACGCTGGCCGACGACGTCGAGTTGTCTGACGGTTCGACCATGCCTGCCGGCACCATCGTCGGCGAGGGTGAGCTCGTGACCCTGCGCGACGACCCTTCGGTCGAGCGTGTGAGGGTGCTCTCCCCACTCACCGACGACTCCGCCGTCGGCGTCTCGGCTGCCTGTTACGGCATGTCTCTGGCGACCGGTAAGCCCATCGAGGTGGGCGAGGCGGTCGGCGTGATAGCTGCACAGTCAATCGGCGAACCGGGCACCCAGCTCACGATGCGTACCTTCCACACCGGTGGCGTGGTCGGCAAGGACATTGCCGGTGGTTTGCCGAGGGTCGTGGAGTTGTTCGAGGCCCGTACCCCCAAGGGTAAGGCCACGCTCACCCGCATCTCCGGAGTTGTCCGGATCGGCGAGGACGAGGGCAGGGGCCGTGAGGTTGCCGTAGTTGCCGACGACGGTACCGAAGAGGTCTACACCATCCAGGGCGCCCCCCGGTTGGAGGTAACCGACGGGCAGGAGGTCCGGGCCGGTGACGCCATTGTCGAGGGTCCGCGAGATCCCAAGGAACTGCTGGAGATCAAGGGTGTTCGTGAAACCCAGCAGTACCTCGTCGAAGAGGTCCAGAAGGTCTATCGGGACCAGGGTGTGTCTATTCACGACAAGCACATCGAGTTGATCGTTCGGCAGATGACCCGTCGGGTGAAGATCAACGACCCCGGTGAGTCCGACTTCCTTCCTGGTGAACAGGTTGACCAGCGAGTATTTGCCGAGACCAACAGGCAGCTCGTGACCGAGAGCAAGCGGCCCGCTGAGGGCCGCCCTGAGCTGATGGGTATAACGAAAGCCTCGCTGGCGACCGACTCGTGGCTCTCAGCGGCATCCTTCCAGGAGACCACCCGGGTTCTGACTGAGGCGGCCATCGAGTGCAAGAGCGACAAGCTCGTCGGCCTGAAGGAGAACATCATCATCGGCAAGCTGGTGCCGGCGGGTACCGGCATGGAGAGATACCGCCGAGTGGCCACGCATGCTCCCGACTACAAGCCAATGGACTTCTACTCGTCAGCTGACGAGGAACAGGACCTTGCACAGTGGCTGGCCGGCCAGACCGACCAGCTTGGCGCCGTCGAGGCGATCTCGGGCGACGAGTTCGAGGGTGCCTACGAGGCCGATGTAATCGACCTGGCCACCGCTGCCCCCGCAGAGTCACCAGAGGTCGGTTGAGTGAAGGTCTCAGCGGCATGTCTTGCGGGTCGCGCTTGTGAGTAGCGTTTTTCCACCCGTAGACTCAAGCGCTGGCTGCGGTGTGACCCCAGTGTCGCCGCGGCGATGTTTCGAGTTTCTCCATTCAGGGACCTGTACGGGTTCCGCAACGAGGTAGACAAGTGCCCACAATTCAGCAGCTGGTCCGAAAGGGCCGTTCTTCAAAGCGTCGCAAGGAGGCCACCCCGGCCCTCAAGGGCGCACCCCAGCGCCGCGGCGTCTGCACGAGGGTGTACACGACAACTCCGAAGAAGCCGAACTCGGCCCTGCGCAAGGTGGCCCGTGTCCGGCTGACCAGCGGTGCAGAGATCACCGCCTACATCCCGGGTGAGGGCCACAACCTCCAGGAACACTCGATTGTTCTTGTCCGTGGCGGCCGTGTGAAGGACCTTCCCGGTGTCCGCTACAAGGTCGTCCGTGGAACCCTTGACACCTCAGGTGTAAGCCAGCGCCGTCAGGCCCGAAGCCGCTACGGCGCCAAGAAAGAAGGCTGATCGTGCCACGCAAGGGCCCAGCGGTACGCCGCGAACTGACCCCCGATCCGGTCTACCGGTCGGTTGCGATTACCCAGTTGGTGAACAAGGTTCTCCAGAAGGGCAAGCGCTCCACAGCGGAGCGAATCGTCTACTCGTCGATGACGATGGTCGAGTCCAAGACCGGTAGTGAGCCGGTCGGCACCCTGAAGCGTGCCATCGAGAATGTCCGGCCTCAGCTCGAGGTCCGAAGCCGTCGTGTAGGCGGTGCCACCTACCAGGTTCCCGTCGAGGTTCGCCCGCGCCGTGCCAACACCCTGGCCGTCCGGTGGCTTGTGAACTACTCGCGTGACCGTCGTGAGCCCACGATGGCTGAGCGTCTGGCTAATGAGATCATGGATGCCTCCAACGGCATCGGTGCCTCGGTGAAGCGCCGCGAGGACCTTCACAAGATGGCCGAGGCAAACAAGGCGTTCGCCCACTACCGCTGGTGAACCACCCCGGGGTCTAGCGCGGGCCAGAGTCCGTGCCGCCGTAGGGGTAGTCACGAAGGCGAAACCACGGGTGTACCAGAAACACCAGAGGGCCCACGCGGGCCCGGACCAAGATCTGAACAACCAAGCATCGAGATACTGATATGGCCGAGCGACACCCACTTGTAAAGACCCGCAACATCGGGATCATGGCCCATATCGACGCGGGCAAGACCACGACCACCGAGCGAATCCTCTACTACACCGGGGTCAACTACAAGATCGGCGAGGTTCACGACGGTGCCGCCACCATGGACTGGATGGAACAGGAGCAGGAGCGGGGCATCACCATTACCTCGGCTGCAACGAGCTGTTTCTGGAACGACCACAGGGTGAACATCATCGACACCCCCGGCCACGTCGACTTCACCGTTGAGGTGGAGCGTTCACTTCGTGTGCTTGACGGCGCCGTGGCCGTGTTCGACGGGGTTGCCGGCGTAGAGCCCCAGACCGAGACCGTCTGGCGCCAGGCTGACAAGTACGCCGTTCCACGCATGTGCTTCATCAACAAGATGGACCGCACGGGTGCCGACTTCTACTTCGTGTTGGGGACCATCCGCGAGCGGTTGGGTTGCAACGCGGCGGTGGTTCAGCTGCCGATTGGTGCCGAGGCCGGATTCGCCGGTGTGGTCGACCTTGTCGAGATGAATGCCCTCGTGTGGCAGAGCGAGGACCTCGGTGCTTCGTGGGACGTCGTGGACATCCCCGAGGACATGGTCGAATCGGCTGAGGAGTACCACAGCGAGTTGATTGATTGCCTGTCCGAGTTCGATGAGAACATCCTCGAGAAGTTTGTTGCCGAGGAGCAGATCACCCCATCGGATATTCGCTCTGCGCTGCGCTCTGGAACGATTTCAGGTGACTGCGTGCCGATCCTCACGGGCTCGGCATTCAAGAACAAGGGAGTCCAGCCACTGTTGGACGCGGTGGTCGGATACCTTCCGTCGCCCCTGGACCTGCCCCCGGTAGAGGGAGTCCACCCACGCACCGGCGACACGGTCGAGCGGGTCGCAGATGACGACGAGCCGTTTGCTGCCCTTGCATTCAAGATCATGACCGACCCCCACGTCGGCAAGCTCATCTACTTCCGGGCCTACAGCGGCACCCTCGACAAGGGATCGGCGGTGCTCAATGCCCGTACCGGTTCCAAGGAACGGATTGGCCGGATCCTCGAGATGCACGCCAACGACCGCGAGGACCGCGACGACGTCCGTGCCGGAGACATCGTGGCGGGCATTGGCCTCAAGAACACCCGAACCGGAGACACCCTCTGTGCACCGGACCACCCGATCGTGCTTGAGCAGCTGGAGTTTCCCCTGCCCGTCATCCACGTCGCAGTCGAGCCACGCTCCAAGGCCGATCAGGACAAGATGGGCAAGGCGCTCGGAGCGTTGGCCGAGGAGGACCCAACCTTCACTGTCAAGAGCGACGAGGACACCGGACAGACGATCATCGGAGGCATGGGTGAACTTCACCTCGAGGTGCTGGTCGATCGTATGAAACGCGAGTTCAGGGTGGATGCCAACGTCGGCAAGCCGCAGGTGGCCTACCGTGAGACGATCACCAGAGAGGTCACCGACCACCGCTACACGCACAAGAAGCAGACCGGCGGTTCCGGACAGTTCGCTGAGATCGTTGCCTCGATCGCTCCCTGGAGCGAAGACGACGAGACCTACATGTTCGAGGACAACATCAGGGGTGGCCGTGTGCCCAAGGAGTACATCCCGTCCGTGAACGCAGGCATCCAGTCGGCCATGACCGGTGGAGTTCTTGCCGGATTCCCCCTGCTGGGGATGAAGGTGAGCCTCAACGACGGGAAGTCACACGATGTCGACTCGTCTGAGATGGCCTTCAAGATCGCGGCACAGGCCTGGTTCCGTGAGGTCGTCCGCCTGGCCAAGCCGGTTCTACTCGAGCCCGTCATGGGCGTCGAGGTGGTGACCCCAGAGGAGTACATGGGTGACGTAGTCGGCGACCTCAACTCCCGACGCGGCAGGGTCGGCCAGATGGAGGCCCGGAGTGGAAACCAGGTGGTGAGCGCACAGGTACCGTTGTCCGAGATGTTCGGGTACGCTACCGATCTGCGTTCGCGCACCCAGGGGCGCGCGACCTACACCATGCAATTCGACTCATATCAGCAGACACCAGGGTCGGTGCAGGAAGAAATCGTGAGCCGCATACGCGGTGAATGACCACTGAGCAGAAGAACCAGAAACACAAATCCAAGGAAGAGTCATGGCCAAGGCCCAGTTTGAACGCAACAAGCCACACGTAAATGTCGGCACGATGGGACACATCGATCACGGTAAGACAACCCTTACCGCGGCGATTACCAAGGTCCTTTCGGACCGCGATCCCGACTCAACGGCATTCACCGAGTTCGACAACATCGACAAGGCACCCGAAGAGCGTGAGCGTGGAATCACGATCAACGTCTCGCACGTCGAGTACGAGACCGAGAACCGCCACTACGCGCACGTCGACATGCCCGGCCACGCCGACTACATCAAGAACATGATCACCGGTGCGGCCCAGGTCGACGGTGCGATCCTGGTCGTGTCAGCCGCCGATGGCCCCATGCCCCAGACACGTGAGCACGTGCTGCTGGCCCGCCAGGTGGGTGTGCCCAAGATCATCGTCGCTCTCAACAAGTGCGACATGGTCGATGACGAGGAACTCCTCGAATTGGTCGAGATGGAGGTCCGCGAGCTTCTCGACGAGTACGACTTCCCGGGAGACGACACGCCCGTGGTACGGGTATCGGCCCTGAATGCCCTTGAGGGCGACGAAGCCGCCGGCGACCAGGTCATTGAGCTCATGAGCCAGGTCGACGATTTTATCCCGCAGCCGGACCGCGATGTCGACAAGCCGTTCCTGATGCCCATCGAGGACGTGTTCTCGATCACCGGTCGTGGCACTGTCGTCACCGGTCGTGTCGAGCAGGGCAAGGTGAACACCGGCGACAACATCGAAATCATCGGCCTCAAGGACACCCAGACAACGGTATGTACCGGTGTTGAAATGTTCCGCAAGCTGCTCGACGAGGGAATAGCCGGTGACAACATCGGTGCACTCCTACGGGGTATCGACAAGGACGAGGTCCAGCGTGGGCAGGTCCTCGCCAAGCCAGGTTCGATCACACCGCACACCCAGTTCGAGGCCGAGGTCTACGTGCTGACGACCAAGGAGGGTGGACGCCATAAGCCGTTCTTCTCTAACTACCGGCCGCAGTTCTACTTCAGGACCACCGACGTTACCGGCAACATCGCCCTCGCCGAGGGTGTAGAGATGTGCATGCCGGGCGACAACACAACCATGACCGTTGAGCTCATTGCTCCGATCGCCATGGACGTCGGCCTCCGGTTCGCCATCCGCGAAGGTGGCCGCACAGTCGGCGCCGGCGCTGTAACCAAGATCCTCAAGTAGCAGGGATCAGCGGATGCCAGCTGGCCAGAAGATCCGGATTCGGCTCAAGGCCTACGATCACGAGGTGATCGATCAGTCGACACGCAAGATCGTCGAGACCGTCCTTCGCACCCAGGCCGACATCCGTGGCCCGGTGCCGCTTCCGACCGAGAAGCACCGCTACACGGTCATCCGGGGGCCCTTCAAGGACAAGGATTCACGAGAGCACTTCGAGATGCGCATCCACAAGCGCCTTCTCGACATCATGAAGCCGTCGCCCAAGACGATCGATTCGCTCCAGCGTCTTGATCTGCCTGCAGGCGTTGACGTCGAGATCAAGATCCAACAGACCTGATAACGGTGGGCCCGGCCGGGTCCCGTACGGGTACGACAGAACGAGTTGGAGGACGCCCTGCGGGGCGTCCTCCCGGTTTTGGCCGAAGGTGAGCCTCAGGTTTCGCTGTGTTCGGCGTCGGCCCCGGCGGCCGCCTGTCGTTCCGACCTTTGCCGGCGGCCGCGCCGCTCTCTGCTCTGGTCCAAAAGGTCCTCGGCGACCTCGTGGCGCGGAGCGGTCGACGACACGACCGCCTGAATGGTTGCTGCGGCAGGTAGAGCCAACAGCGCACCGACAACTCCCAGGATGGCGGCACCGGCGATGACAGACCCGAAGGCGACAGCGGCATGCAGTTGCATGGTTTGCGCTGTGATCCGAGGAGCGAAGAGGTAGTTCTCTACCTGCTGGTAGACGGCTATGACCACCAGTGCCCAGAGACCGTGGACTGGTTCTTCGATCAACCCGATGACGACCGGGACCGAACCCGCTATGTAGGTGCCGACAACGGGCACGAACTGCGACATCACGCCCACCCAGAGGGCGAGTGCAAGAGGGGATGGAAGGCCGATCACCTCGAAGGCCACCCAGTGGACGATGGTGGATGCAACCGCCAGAACCGTGCGGGAGAGGATGTAACCGCCGGTCTTGGAGATCGCCAGGTCCCATACCTCGATCACGGCCCTCTGCCTGTGCTGTGGCAGCAGGGAACACACGGTCCTACGGAGGGTCGGTCCCTCGGCCAGCATGTAGAAGGCGAACAACCCGACCGTGAACAGTTGGAACAACACGTTGACGATGGTGGTTCCGAAGCGGGCCATGTCGTTGGCGACGGCACCGAGCCAGCGGGCCATTCCATCGTCGTACTCGGCTCGAAGGTCGGCGGTAGCATCTGAGATGCCGAAGGTGTCCTCAAGGAACATGTCGATGTCTCGGAGGTAGGAGGGAACGTTCTCGCTGAAGGCGGTCACCTGTTCGGCGAGCATTGTTCCCACGAGTGTGCCGAACCCTCCGAGGGCGCCCACACCGACCAGGAACACGAGTGCTGTTCCGAGACCTCGACGCAGGCCCAACCGCTCCAATCGGTTGACAGCCGGTTCCAGTGCGAACGAGAGGAAGATCGCCACCAGGAGAATGATGAAGAGGGACCTCAACGATGCCAGTATTCCGCGCAGGTACCAGAGGGCGGCCAAACCGCCCAGGAGTGCGAGGAGGGCCCTGACTGCCCATGCCGGCGGGGCTGTGGGGATACCCGAAAACATGCGGTGAACTGGGGGTTCGTCGGGAATTTCCTCATTCGGGTTGTTCACCGGGGAGTGCTCCTGACCATCGCCGGTTCAGATCCCGACGCTACCGGTAGACCCATGACCCCTGAGGGATGGCCATCCGGTTGTGGGGCGGCCGCTTCGGCCGTATCGTTACCCCAACGCTCCGGAGGGCCCGGGGTGGGAAAACCGATGTCCGTTAAGGCCGTCTGTCGCTCCGATTCAAACCGGTGCAGCGCAGCGGAACCGTACGGCAAAACCGAAATAATCGCTCCGCCGGGTTTTCCGTGCGGAGCGTTCGCGTGAGCGGCCGCCAGAGGTCGCTACCGGTGGGAGGCACCCGCCGGTTCCAGTCGCAGGAGCCATCATGGCAAGCAAGGCAATAGTCGGCGAGAAGGTCGGCATGACCCAGGTGTGGGATGACGACAACCGCGTCGTTCCCGTCACCGTCTTGCGCGTGCTCCCCAACCGTGTCGTCCAGATCAAGACCGTCGCCACCGATGGCTACAGCGCCCTTCAAGTCACGTTCGGCCAGCGCGATTCAGCCAAGTTGACCCGTCCTGAGGCCGGCCACTTCGAGGGTGCCGGTGTGGATGCAGGTGTGCACCTCGTCGAGCTGCGTGTCGACGATGTCGACGGATACGAACTTGGCCAGGAGATCACCGTTGATTCACTCGCCGATGAGTCCCGGGTCGACGTCACCTCTGTCAGCAAGGGCAAGGGCTTCGCCGGCGTCATGAAGCGCCACGGTTTCGCCGGCCAGCGGGCCTCGCACGGTGCCCACAAGGTGCACCGCAAGCCCGGAGCAATCGGACAGTGCGCGACACCATCTCGCGTGTTCAAGGGAAAGAAGATGCCCGGTCGTCTCGGCAACCAGCGCACCACCACGCTGAACCTCAAGGTCGTCGAGGCCGATTCCGAGCGCAGCCTGCTGCTGGTCAGGGGCTCGGTACCCGGACCCAGCGGTGCCACGGTCCTTATCCGCAACGCCGTGAAGGGTGCCTGACGATGGCTGACGTAACCGTTCGCACCAAGGCCGGCACCGACAGCGGTTCGCTGCAGCTCGACGACTCGGTGTTCGGCATCACCCCCAACACCGCTGTTTTGCACCAGGTGGTTACCGCCCAGCTGGCGGCACGCCGCAGCGGAACCCAGAGCACCAAGACCCGGGCCGAGGCCCGTGGCGGTGGTGCTAAGCCCTGGGCCCAGAAGGGAACCGGTCGTGCCCGACACGGTTCCAGCAGGTCGCCGATCTGGCGCGGTGGTGGTGTGGCTCTCGGCCCCAAGCCCCGAAGCTACGCCCAGAAGACCCCCAAGAAGATGATCCGCATTGCACTCAACTCGGCGCTCTCGGACCGTGCATCTGAGGGCAGGGTCGCTGTTGTCGACGCCTGGGATTTCGAGGCTCCACGCACCCGTGACGCGGTCGCCGCCCTTGAGGCCCTCAACGTCGAGGGACGCGTGTTGCTGGTGGCTGATCGTGGCGACGTGAACACCTGGAAGAGCTTTGCCAACCTCGGGCACGTACACGTGATCTCGCCGGGAGAGCTGAATGCATACGACGTTCTGGTGTGCGACTGGGTTGTCTTCACCAAGGCCACCCTGCCTGGCGGTTCCGCTTCTACCGGGTCATCTGCACCTGTCGACTCCGAGCCGGCAACCGACGAGGAGGAACAGGAGTGAAGGACGCACGCGACGTCATCCGACGCCCGGTGGTCTCCGAGAAGTCCTATGGGCTCCTCGAGGACCACGTCTACACCTTCGAGGTCGCCAACTCGGCGTCCAAGCCTGAGATCCGCGATGCGGTCGAGGCCATCTTCGATGTCACCGTCAAGAAGGTGAACACGCTGAACCGCGACGGAAAGCGCAAGCGGAACCGTCGCACAATGTCCTACAGCTCACGTCCCGACGTGAAGCGGGCGTACGTCACCCTCGTCGAGGGCGACTCGATCGAGTTGTTCGAGGTATAGGGCCATGCCACAACGCAAGCGCAAGCCGACCAGTCCCGGCCGACGGTTCCAGACCGTCGCCGACTTCTCGGAGATAACGAGCACAACCCCTGAGAGGTCCCTCCTCGAGAAGCAGACCTCCACCGGCGGTCGCAACAACTACGGGCGAAAGACCTCACGCCACCGTGGCGGTGGCCACAAGCAGCGCTACAGGGTCGTCGACTTCCGACGGAACAAGGACGGCGTGCCCGCAAAGGTGGCCGCCCTCGAGTACGACCCGAACCGCAGTTGCCGGATCCTCCTGTTGCACTACCACGACGGCGAGAAGCGCTACATCCTCGCTCCCAAGGGTGTCCAGGTGGGAGACACGCTCAGGTCCGGCCAGGGCAGTGAAATCCGCCCCGGCAACGCCCTGCCGCTCCGCTACATCCCGGTGGGTACCGTTGTCCACAACGTCGAGTTGCAGCCGGATGGCGGCGGCAAGATGGCCCGCAGTGCCGGCTCCAGCGTTCAGCTGGTTGCCAAGGAGGGAGACTACGCGACACTCCGACTGCCCAGCAGCGAGATGCGCAGGGTCCGAATCGACTGCAGGGCAACAGTCGGTGAGGTCGGCAACCAGGAACATGAGTTGATCAAGATCGGAAAGGCCGGCCGCAACCGCTGGAAGGGCAAGCGCCCGCAGTCCCGCGGTGTGGCGATGAACCCGGTCGACCACCCGCTGGGTGGTGGTGAGGGCAAGTCCTCGGGTGGCCGACACCCGGTCTCACCCTGGGGAAAGCCCGAGGGCCGTACCCGACAGCGCGATAAGAAGTCCGACAAGATGATCGTGCGCCGGCGCCGCCGCCGCGGATCGCGGAGGTAGGCAGAGATGCCACGGAGTCTCAGCAAGGGACCGTTCGTAGACGACCATCTTTTGAAGAAGGTCGATGTGTTGAACGAGTCTGGCGAGAAGAAGGTCATAAGGACCTGGTCACGGCGTTCGACGATCGTCCCCGACATGGTCGGCCACACGATCGCGGTTCACGATGGTCGCAAGCATGTGCCCGTCTACGTGACCGAGTCGATGGTCGGCCACAAGTTGGGCGAGTTCGCTCCCACACGGACCTTCCGCTCCCATTCGACCCAGGAGAAGGCGGTCAATCGCTGATGGTCGCAACCAAGACCAATGAGCGGCCGGGCACCCGGGCCGTTGCACGCCACATCCGTGTGTCGGCGTCAAAGGCACGTGCCGTGCTGGACCTGATCCGTGGCGAGTCCTACGGGCGGGCCTCTGAGATCCTGGAGTTCTCTGAGCGCTCTGTCTCCGACGTTGTAGCCAAGTGTCTGGACTCGGCCGTCGCCAACGCTGAGCACAACGACGAGATCAGCGCCGAGGAGCTCTACGTCTCGGCCTGCTACGCCGATGAGGGCCCGACGCTCAAGCGCTGGCGTCCGAGGGCACGGGGACGCGCCACGCGCATCAACAAGAGGACCTGCCACATCACGATCATCGTGAGCCGTTACAGCGAAGCTGAGCTCACGGCGATGCGCGAGCGGGCGGAGTCCCGGGGTCGCACCGGAGCCAGTGAGCAGGCAGCCGAGGCACGCCGCCAACGCGTTGAGAAGAGCCGTGCCGCCGAAGCTGAAGCTGAGGCTGCCGAAGCTGCTGAAGAGGCAGGCGTCGAGGCCGGAGCAGAGCCAGTTGATGTGGCTGAAGATGTGGCCGAAGAGGCTCTCCTCGAAGAGGCCGAGGCAGCCGACGAAGAGGTTGCTGAGGCTGAAGATGCAGCCGAGGAAGAGGTCACTGAGATAGCCGAAGAGGCTGTCGAAGAACCAGTAGATGAAGCCGCCGACGAAGACGGGTCCACAGAGTCCCCGAAGGAGCAGGGCTGATGGGCCAGAAGGTAAACCCGTACGGGTTCCGCCTCGGCGTGACCACCGACTGGAAGTCGCGCTGGTTCGCGACCCGGCAGGAGTACGCCGACAACATCATCGAGGACTGGCAGGTACGTGAGTACCTGATGACCGAGCTGCCACACGCCGCAATCAGCCGCGTCGAGGTGGAGCGCACCCGCGACCGCCTCCGGATAGATGTACACACCGCCAGGCCCGGGATCGTCATCGGACGCAAGGGCGCCGAAGCCGACCGCCTGAGGGCCGGCCTCGGTGAGATAACCGGAAACAACAGGATCCAGCTCAACATTCAGGAAATCAAGGAGCCTGAGCTGGATGCCGCTCTCATTGCCCAGGGCGTAGCCGATCAGTTGGCTGGCCGAATTGCCTTTCGACGGGCGATGAAGCGCGCTGTCCAGAATGCCCAGAAGGCCGGCGCCCTCGGAATCAGGGTGCAGTGCTCGGGTCGCCTCGGTGGTTCCGAGATGTCCCGATCCGAGTGGTACCGCGAGGGTCGTGTGCCGCTTCACACCCTGAGGGCCGACATCGACTACGGGTTCCGTGAGGCCCGCACGACCTACGGCCGTATCGGCGTGAAGGTCTGGATCTACAAGGGCGACATCCTGCCCTACAAGAGCCAACTCGAGGACAAGATAACCAGGGAGGCCGCCATGGCCGTCGGGGAGACCTCGGGACAGACCAAGCCCGGCAAGGTGGTCTCCTCTTCCGCAGCGGCCCATCGCCGTCCCGCTGAAGAGGTAGCGCCCGAACCAGAAGAGGTGCCCTCAGAGGTAGCGGCCGAGACCGAGGCCGAGCCGGCTCCGCTTGTCAAGGAGGGCGACGCAGAGTTCGAGAAGTTGCTCGCCGAGGAGGAGGCCATCGAGGCATCCACCCGCGAACAGCACGAAGCCCCCCATTTCCGCTCCGGGGATGGTGACTGATCATGTTGATGCCAAAAAAGGTCAGGCACCGTAAGCAGCACCGCGGACGGATGCGCGGCAACTCCAAGGGGATGACCGAGGTCACCTTCGGCGAGTACGGAATCCAGGCACTCGAGCCCGGGTGGATCACCGCCCGTCAGATCGAAGCTGCCCGTATCGCCATGACCCGCCACATCAAGCGCGGTGGCAAGGTCTGGATAAATGTGTTTCCAGACAAGCCGGTCACAGAGAAGCCTGCCGAGACCCGCATGGGTTCAGGTAAGGGAAACCCCGAGAAGTGGGTCGCCGTAGTCAAGCCCGGTCGGATCCTGTTCGAACTCTCCTACAGCGACATTGTCGTCGCCCGCGAGGCGATCGACCGGGCCATCCAGAAGCTTCCGATCAAGGCTCGGTTCGTTGAGCGCGAGGAGGGCTTCTAACCATGGCCAGAAAAAAGGCGCTCACCGAGGTCGGTGATACCGAGTTGCTCGAGCAGTTGAGCGAGTCTAAGGAAGAGTTCTTCAACCTGCGGTTCCAACTGGTAACCGGTGAGTTGGAGAACCACGCACGTATCGGCGAGGTCAAGAGGGCCATTGCCCGCCTCCTGACTGAGTTGCGTGCACGTGAGATCGAAGCAGCAGAAGCCATGGCTACTGCTGGCGAGGAGGTGGACGGCTGATGGCCGAGACCGAAGCAACCAGTATCGATGGGACAGAGTCCAGGCCGAACCGCCGGAAGGTGCGTGAAGGCGTGGTCGTGTCAGACATCCAGGACAAGACGGCGGTTGTCCTCGTGGTCGACCGTGTGCGGCACCGCCGCTACGGCAAGACCATCCAGAGGTCCAAGCGCCTGCATGCCCACGACGAGGCCAACGACGCCAAGGTCGGTGACCGGGTGAGGGTCCAGGAGACCCGTCCGCTCTCCAAGCTCAAGCGGTGGCGGGTAGTCGAGATTCTCGAGAGGGCCAGGTAGATGATCCAACAGGAGACCCGACTCAGGGTTGCCGACAACTCTGGTGCCCGCGAGGTGCTCTGCATCAAGGTGCTGGGCGGCTCGAAACGGCGCTACGCGTCCATCGGCGATGTGTTCACTGCCACGGTGAAGGAGGCCACGCCGGGCGCAGCCGTAAAGAAGGGCGAGGTCGTCAGGTGCGTGGTCGTACGCACCAAGAAGGAACGCAGGCGTCCCGACGGCTCATACATCAGGTTCGACGAGAACGCTGCGGTGCTTCTCAACGAACAGGACCAGCCGCGCGGAACCCGCATCTTCGGCCCGGTGGGTCGCGAGCTGCGGGACCGGAAGTTCATGCGAATCGTCTCCCTGGCGCCGGAGGTGCTCTGAGATGAAGATCAAGAAGGGCGACACAGTCCGGATCCTGGCCGGCAAGGACAGGGGCCGCGAGGGAGAGGTGACCCGTGCGCTTCCGTCAGAGGAAAAGGTGATCGTTGAGGGCGTGAACATCGCCAAGCGTCACCAGAAGCCAACCAGTGCCACCATGCAGGGAGGCATCATCGACAAGGCCATGCCGCTCCACGTGTCCAACGTGGCGATCATCAGCCCCAGCGACGGTGAACCCACCAGGGTGGGCTACCGCTTCGACGCCGACGGCGTGAAGATCCGGATCTGCCGTAGGACGGGGGTGGACCTCGATGGCTGAGACAACTACATCAACCGCCGTCCGACTCCGCGACCTGTACGCCGAGGAGGTCCAGTCGGCCCTCCAGGCCGAGTTGGGTCTGGCCAACATCATGCAGGTGCCGAAGCTCAAGAAGATCGTCGTCAACATGGGTGTCGGTGATGCCGCCCAGCAGGCGAAGCTGCTCGACGGTGCCCTGGCCGACCTTGAGTTGATTACCGGACAAAAGCCCCTGGTCACAAAGGCCCGGACCTCCATCTCCAACTTCAAGTTGAGGGAGGGGCAGTCGATCGGCGCCAAGGTCACGCTCAGGGGGCCACGTATGTATGAGTTCCTGGATCGCCTGATCAGCCTGGCTATTCCCCGCATCCGTGACTTCCGGGGTCTCAACCCGAGGTCGTTTGACGGCAACGGGAACTACACGTTCGGTGTGACCGAACAGCTGATTTTTCCTGAGATCGACTACGACACCGTCGATCGCACCAGGGGCATGGACATAACGATCGTGACATCCGCATCCGATGACGCTGGGGGCCGTGCCCTTCTAGCCGCATTCGGATTTCCGTTCCGCAAGGAGGGGCAGTAGTGGCAAAGAAAGCACTCGTCAACAAGCAGCAGAAGACACCCAAGTTCAAGGTCCGCGCCTACACGCGGTGCCGACGCTGTGGGCGTCCACGCTCCGTGTACCGGGCCTTCAACCTGTGTCGGGTATGCCTGCGTTCGATGGCCCATGCCGGTGAGATTCCTGGTCTCACTAAGGCCAGTTGGTAGGGGTGATCTGAGATGACGATGACAGACCCGGTGGCCGACATGCTCACCCGTATCCGCAACGCCAACCAGGCGATGCACGACGGGCTGGACATGCCGTCCTCCAACCAGAAGGTCGCACTGGCAGGAGTCCTCAAGAACGAGGGCTACATCGCCGACTTCGGCGTAGCTGATGCCTCCAGCGGACCCGGCAAGGTGTTGACGATCCAGATGAAGTACTCCTCTGAACGGGAGCGGGTGATCAGCGGTGTCCAGCGTGTGTCAAAGCCGGGCCTTCGCGTATACGCCAACTCCAGCAAGATTCCCCGTGTCCTGGGTGGTCTCGGCGTTGCCGTGATCAGCACCAGCAAGGGCCTGATGAGCGACCGTGAGGCACGTCGCCGCCATATGGGCGGCGAGGTGCTCTGCTACGTCTGGTAGGGGAGGAACAACATGTCCAGAGTCGGCAAGGCTCCAATAACCGTTCCGTCCGGCGTCGAGGTCACCCTCGACGGTCAGCATGTCGAGGTGACGGGCCCGAAGGGCAGCATCGACATGACCGTCCCGGGCGATATCAGCGTCCGCAAGGACGGCGACACGATCGTGCTTGAGCGCCCCGACGATGAGCGCAAGAACCGGGCATTGCACGGCCTGGCCAGGTCCCTCGTGAACAACATGGTGCTGGGCGTATCAGAGGGGTTCAGCCGTGAACTCCAGATCGTCGGTGTCGGTTACCGGGCCGTGGCCAAGGGCGCCGACGCACTTGAGCTGCAGTTGGGATTCAGCCACCCGGTCAACGTAAAGGCCCCCGAGGGCGTCACCTTCGACGTCCCGGAACCCACGAGAATCATCGTGTCCGGGGTCGACAAGCAGGCGGTGGGCCAGATGGCCGCTGTCATCCGCTCCTACCGCAAGCCTGAGCCATACAAGGGCAAGGGAGTCCGGTACCTCGGAGAACACGTGGCCCGCAAGGCCGGAAAGGCGGCCAAGTGAGCGCCATCGATCGACGCACCGGACGCATTCGCCGGCACCGTCGGGTGCGCAAGGCCGTTCGCGGCACCGCTTCCCGACCGCGCCTCGCTGTGTTCCGGTCTAGCCGGAACATCTCGGCACAGGTCATCGACGACCACACCGGAACCACCCTGGCGTCGGCTTCCAGCCAGCAGGCCGGGGTCGCCGATGGGTCCACCGGTATGGCTGCGGCAACCGAGGTGGGAAAGGTCGTTGCCGAACGGGCACGCACGGCCGGAATCGAAATGGTTGTATTCGACCGGGGCGGTTACCGGTACCACGGACGGGTGGCGGCTCTGGCCGATGCCGCCCGCGATGCAGGACTGGAGTTCTAGTGGCACAAAAGAGGCACAAAACCGACGACTCACAACTTCGGGAGTCACGGGTCATCCACATCAACCGGGTCGCCAAGGTCGTCAAGGGTGGTCGACGGTTCTCGTTCACCGCCCTCGTGGTCATCGGTGACGGCGCGGGCCGGGTCGGTCTCGGGTACGGAAAGGCCAAGGAGGTGCCCCTCGCTATTCAAAAGGGCACCGAAGAGGCCAAGCGGAACCTGTTCGAGGTGGCGTTGACAGGTTCCACGATCATCCATCCGGTACTCGGTGTTATGGGTGGTGGGCGTGTAATGCTCAAGCCCGCTGCCCCGGGAACCGGCGTGATTGCCGGTGGCGCCGCCAGGGCAATCCTTGAAGAGGCCGGCGTTCACGACATCCTCTGCAAGTCGATGGGATCCTCCAACCACATCAACGTTGCCAGGGCCACCATCAACGGTCTCAAGTCGCTTCGTAGGCCCGACGAGATCGCACGCCTCCGGGGCCTCGATCCCGAGGAGTTCGTTCCTGCGGCACTGCTCACCGCCTACCGCCGCACCGAGGCGGGCATCGACGGCCCGGCCGTCGACGAGGTTGACGAGGAGGTCTCGGCATGAGCGCACCAGACTCCGGGACCCTCAAGGTGACCCAGGTTCGTTCCGCAATCGGCTCCAAGCCCAAGCAGAGGGGAACCCTACGTGCGCTGGGGCTCGGCCGAATCGGTCGCAGCAACGTGCTGCCTGACCGGGGCGAGATCCGGGGCATGATCGCCCGGGTCCCACACCTGGTCAAGGTAGAGGAGGTCGAGTGAGATGAAGGTTCATGATCTGACACCGCCGCCGGGGTCCCGCAAGCGCGCCAAGCGCGTCGCGCGTGGAATCGGCGGAAAGGGCGGCAAGACCGCTGGTCGCGGCATGAAGGGCCAGCGGGCCCGTAACACGGTCCGCCTCGGGTTTGAAGGTGGGCAGATGCCCCTCCACCAGCGGATACCAAAGTTGCGTGGCTTCAAGAACCCGTTCAGGGTCGAGTATCAGGCAATCAACCTGGACTCCATCGAGGAGTCCGGCCTGACCGAGGTGACCCCTGAGACGTTGCTCGCCAAGGGCCTGGTCGGCAAGAAGTCCCTCGTCAAGGTTCTGGGCAGGGGCGCGGTAACACGAGCGGTGAACGTGAAGGCCCACGCTTTCTCCGCGTCCGCCGAGGAGGCGATTGTGGCTGCCGGTGGGAGCATCGAGAAGCTGCCTCTGCCGTTTGCCGTGAGGCCGCCTGCAAGCGGCAACGCCCTTATGAACCGCTGACCACATCCATTCACCCCGGGCTGAACCGGGGAACACCCGACCACCGGGAGCCAACGTGATTTCCAGCATGCTGAACATGTTCAGGGTCGCCGATCTGCGCAAGCGGATCCTATTCACTCTGCTCATGATCCTGCTCTACCGGATCGGCGCGTTCATGCCCGCTCCGGGTATCGACGTCGAGCAGGTCCAGTTGCTGCGCGACAGGGCCAATCAGGGTGGGGTGCTGGCGTTTCTTCAGTTGTTCTCGGGTGGCGCCCTCACCACGTTCGCCGTGTTCGCCCTCGGCGTCATGCCATACATAACCGCGTCGATCATCATGCAGGTCCTCGGGGTTGTCGTCCCCAAGATTGAGCAGTGGCAGCAGCAGGGGGCTGTTGGGCAGCGCAAGATAACCCAGTGGACCCGTTACCTGACGGTGGCCATTGCCGTAATCCAGTCCACCAGCTTCGCTTTCCTGTTTAACAGCGGTGGAAACTCCATCAGCGGTTCATCGGGTGCGAACCTGCTTCCCAACTTCCACATCGGCACGGTCAGCGTGGTGGTTCTAACCCTCACCGCCGGTACCGCCCTGCTCATGTGGATGGGTGAGCTGATTACCCAGAAGGGGATCGGCAACGGAATGTCGCTCCTGATCATGATCTCGATAGTCAGCGCCTTCCCGGCGCAGGGATCACTGATTCATGCCGAGAACGGGCCTGTTGCGCTGGGAATAGTCCTTGTTGTCCTCATCGGGCTGGTCGCTGCGATCGTGTTCGTGGAACAGGGGCAGCGTCGAATCCCGGTGCAGTTCGCCAAGCGCGTGGTGGGTCGCCGCATGTACGGGGGCCAGAACACCTACATCCCTCTCAAGGTCAACCAGTCGGGTGTGATCCCGATCATCTTCGCCTCATCGGTTCTGTACCTGCCTGTGCTGCTCGCTGCAGCCCTGCCGTGGGATGGCTTTCGACGCTGGATCGACGACAACCTGGCTCAGCCCGACAACGTCTTCTACTTCAGTATCACCGGCCTGCTGGTGGTGGGTTTCGCGTACTTCTACACGGCAATCACCTTTGACCCGGTCAAGCAGGCCGACACGATACGCAAGCAGGGTGGGTTCGTTCCCGGAATCCGCCCCGGCTACCAGACTGAGCGGTACCTGGCCAAGATCCTTTCCCGCATCACCCTGCCGGGGGCCCTCTTCCTGGCGGCGGTTGCGCTGATTCCGTCGATCCTCATCAACGTGTTCCTCGATACCAGTTCCGGGATAGGCGGCTCCTCCGGCGCCGGTGCGGCGGGTTTCGGGTTCGTCGGCATCTCGATCCTGATCGCTGCAGGCGTGTCGCTGGAGACGATGAAGCAGGTCGACTCACAGTTGACGATGCGGAACTATGAAGGCTTCCTCAAGTAGCCCCTGTGGTTGGCGGGATTTGACGTCGTGGCTGCAGTCCACCTGGTGATCCTGGGCCGCCAGGGCTCCGGCAAGGGCACCCAGTGCGTACGCCTGGTAGAGGCCTACGGAATGGTCCACGTCTCGACCGGCGACATGCTGCGCTCCGCTATCGCTGCCGGCACCGAGCTTGGCCGGAAGGCCCAGATAATTATGGATGCTGGGAACCTCGTACCCGACGAGGTTGTGAACGGGATTGTGGCCGAGAGGCTGGCGATGCCAGACGTGGTCGAAAACGGTGTGGTTCTCGACGGCTTTCCACGGACCCCGGTTCAGGCCCAGGCGCTCGAGGGCATCCTGGGCTCAGCTGGAACACCTCTGGCCGGTGCGCTCAACCTGGACGTACCGGTCGACGTGGCAATCGGTCGGATGCTGGAGCGTGGCCGTGTCGACGACACCGAGGAGGCGATCCGCCTTCGCCTGGAACTCTACGAGTCGGAGACAGCGCCCCTGCTCTCGTGGTTCGACGACCGCGGCCTGTTGCGGGTGGTGGACGGCCTCGGTAGTGAGGATGAGGTCTTTGGCCGGCTGTGCACCATTGTCGACGGGATTCTGACATGACGGGCAGTTTCTGGCTGGGCCGAGTCGGCGGGTTGGACCCTTCTGGGGCCTGCGATAGCGTTGTCCCTCGGCCTCGGCCGGGCAGTTGCCCGCGTCGCTGGTGGGCATTCGGGTACGAATGACCTCGATCGTCTGGTGCGCCAACGGTGTTCTCAAGACGGTCAGACCGAAGTATTAAAGCACAAGAACACAACTGGGAGCATGACCCTGACGAAGTCCAAGGAAGACGCGATCGTGATGGAGGGCACGGTGTTGGAGCCGTTGCCCAACGCCATGTTCCGTGTCGAGTTGGAGAACGGCCACAACGTGTTGGCCCATATCTCCGGCAAGATGCGGATGCACTACATCCGGATCCTGCCGGGCGATCGTGTCCAGGTTGAGTTGACTCCCTATGACCTCCAGCGGGGTCGCATCACCTACCGCTACAAGTAGCCAACACCGGCCGGTCGATCCAACCGGCCTACACGAAGATCGAATGAGCAGACTATGAAGGTCCGAACAAGCGTAAAGCGGATGTGCGAGAAGTGCCGGGTCATCCGGCGCCACGGTCGCGTGCAGGTGATCTGCAGCAACCCGCGTCACAAGCAGCGCCAGGGTTAGGGGAACACACCACATGGCACGAATTTCCGGCGTCGACGTCCCCCGCGAAAAGCGGGTGTTGATTGCTCTCACGTACATCCACGGCATCGGCCGCACCACAGCAGGCCTGGTGTGCGAGGGTGCCGGGGTCAACCCGTCGACACGTGTAAGGGACCTCACTGACGAGGAGATCACCCACATCCGGGCCTTCGTCGACCAGCAGCTCAAGGTCGAGGGTGACCTGAGACGAGAGGTCTCCCAGAACATCAAGCGCAAGATGGACATCGGCTGCTATCAGGGTCTACGCCACCGTCGTGGGCTCCCGGTTCGCGGGCAGCGCACCCACACGAACGCCCGGACACGTAAGGGTCCCCGTAAGACAGTCGCCAACAAGAAGCAGGCAGTGAAGTAATGGCAAAAC
>DLRQ01000088.1:1253-7644 GCA_002501135.1 Candidatus Neomicrothrix sp. UBA7884 | reverse complement strand
ATGTGTTGTGGATGGTGTGGATGCCACGGCAGACATCAGGGGTCCTGAGGTGACCGGTGCCGTCAGCGTTGTGGCCGCCAACCCGGGTGTTCGAACGGAGATGGTTTCCCGCCAGCGGGCGTGGGCGACGGAGCGGGGTGGTGGGGTCATGGAGGGCCGCGACATCGGCTCGGTGGTGTTTCCCGATGCGACCCTCAAGGTCTACCTGACGGCCTCGGCCGAGGTGAGGGCACAGCGTCGGGCCGGCGAGGCTGCCGGCCAGGACGTGGCGGCGGTTGGCGCCGACATCGAGCGGCGTGACGCCGCGGACTCGGGGCGTGAGATGAGTCCGCTTGTGGAGGCGCCGGGAGCCGTCGTGGTCGACACGTCAGATCTGGGAATCGACGAGGTGGTTGACCTGGTCGTGGGGATGCTCCCGTGAGCAGTCAGTTGGGACACGATCTGAGCCTGTGGGGCAGGTTCAACTACCGGTTCTTCTGGTCGCTGCTGTGGGTCATCACCAAGGTCTGGGTCAGGTTCACAATTGTCGGTAGGGAGAACCTGCCTGCGACCGGGGCGTACATCCTGGCGCCGGTGCACCGTTCGTATCTGGACACGCCGGTGGGGGGCATGGTGACTGCAAGGCGCCAACGCTTTTTGGGCAAGGAGTCGCTGTGGCGCAACTGGTTCCTCGGTGGGTTCCTCACGATCGTGGGCGGGTTCCCCGTGGAGCGCGGCACGGCCGACCGGGCGGCGCTGCGTGCGTGCCAGGACGTGTTGGAGCGGGGCGAGCCGTTGGTGATGTTTCCCGAGGGAACCCGCCAGTGGGGGGCGGTCGTAGAGGCAGACAAGATGCACGATGGGCCGGCCTTTGTGGCTGCCCGTGCTGGTGTGCCGATCGTGCCGATGGGCATTGCCGGAACCGACTACGCCATGCCGCCGGGTGCGAAGTGGATCAAGCCCGTCAAGGCTGTGATGGTGGTGGGTGAGCCGATTCCCGCACCGGTGGTTGAGGGGCGGGTGCCGCGACGGGTGGTCACCGACCTGACCGAGCAGGTCCGGCAGGGCATTCAGGTGGCCTACGACGAGGCGCTGCGCATCAAGGGCCGGGCACCCCTGGAGTTTCCGGGCTAGTCGGCGGTGCCGCTCAGGGTCAGGGCCTCGAGGGCGGCCGAGGCGTCTATGGACCGGTCGTCGAGGTGGGTGGCCGGTGGTGGTGCCCCGTAGCCGAGGCTGGCGAAGCCCCTCAGGGCCGAGAGCAGGTCGCGCAGGTTGCGTGGTGGCGGGAAGTACTCGTCCTCGTCGGTGTGGCGCACGGCGGTGACGCCATTGGTGGGGGAGAGGGCTGCCAGCACGGCCTCTACGACCTCTTCGGGGGCCGACGCTCCGGCTGTGACCCCGACGGTTCCGGTCAGGTCGTGGGGCAGGTCGCCGGCCCGGTTGATCCAGACGACGCGTTCGCAGCCGGCCTCCTCGGCCAGCTTTACGAGGGCCCGGGTGTTGGAGCTGTTGGTGGAGCCGATGACGACCACGGCGTCGCAGTCGTCGACCATGTCGAGAAGCGCCCCCTGGCGGTTGGTGGTGGCAAAGCAGAGGTCGCTACGGCCCGGTGACCACAGGTCTGGCCAGCGTTCGGCGGCGGCGTCGACGACGCCTTCCCAGTCGCGGTGACTGAGCGTGGTCTGGGCCAGGATTGCCACGTCGTCGCCCATGTCGCCGAGGCTGTCGACGTCGTCGGGGTGTTCGACGCGGTGCATCGAGTCGGGGGCCACGGCGATGGTGCCCTCGGCCTCCTCGTGGCCGGCGTGGCCCACGTAGACGATCTGGTAGCCCTTGGCGGCCCTGGTGCGGACTTCGTGGTGGACCTTGGTGACCAGCGGGCAGACGGCGTCGACTGTGTAGCCACCGCCAGCGTGTGCAGCAGCAACGACCTCGGGGGCCGAGCCGTGGGCTGAGAGCATGACCGGAGCGCCCAGGGGCACCTCGGAGATGTCATCTACAAAGACGACACCCATGGCCTCGAAGCGCTCGACGACGACCTTGTTGTGGACAATCTCGTGGTAGCAGTAGACGCGTTCGTCAAATGCCCGCACCATCCAGGCAAGCGCCTTGATGGCCATCTCCACGCCTGCGCAGAAGCCGCGCGGTTCGGCCAGCAGCACCCTGTCGACGTTCACGGTCGGGACCCTACCTCCCACTCGGGAACGGGCCCTGACGGTGCGTCGGTAGCCTTGAGGCATGTCGACCCCCGTGGTCGTCGCCGTTACCCCAGGCTCACCCGCAGATCGGGTGGGGGTGGTCAGCGGCGACCTGATCCTCTCAATCAACGGCGCCGTTCCGCGTGACGTCATCGAGTACCAGCTGCTTGTCGACGAGCCGTCCGTGTGCCTGGACGTGGATTCTGGTGGCCTTTCTCGGGAGTTGTCGGTTGAGAAGGCTGCCGGCGAGCCGTTGGGCATCGAGGTGGACTCGGCGCTCTTTGACCGGGTGCGTACCTGTGACAACCACTGCGAGTTCTGCTTCATCTACCAGTTGCCGAAGGGGCTGCGTCCCAGCCTGTACGTGAAGGACGACGACTACCGCCTGTCGTTTCTGTATGGCAACTTCACAACGTTGACCCGTTTCACCGAGGCCGACATGGAGCGGGTGGTGACCGAGCGTCTCAGCCCTCTGTACGTAAGCATCCACGCCACCGACCCGGGTAAGCGCACCGAGATGCTGCGCAACCGGCGGGGTGCCACCAGCCTGCGCTGGTTGCGGGCGCTGTTGGATGAGGGCATCGAGGTGCACAGCCAGGTGGTTGTGTGCCCGGGGGTGAACGACGGGCTCTGGCTCGAGGACACCCTGGCCGGCGTGGCTGACCGCTACCCGGAACTGGCTTCTGTAGCCGTTGTGCCGCTTGGGGTGAGTGACCACACGACAGAGGCCCGCATGCGTGCCCACACCGTTGCCGAGGCGGCGGCTGTGGTTGACACGGTCGCCGCATGGCAGGAGCGGTTCCTTGAGGTGCGGGGCCGGCGCCTGGTGTTTGCCGCCGACGAGTACTACCTGCTCGCCGGGCGGCCGTTTCCGGGTGCTGACACCTACGGCGAGTTCGACATGTACGAGGACGGAATCGGCATGGCGCGGGCCTTTGAGATGGAGTTCTCAGGCGTAAACGTGGGCCGTGAGGCGCCGTCGGGGTTCTTTGCCTCTGTGGACGGCGCCCCTGCCGACGGCTACCGGGCGCAGCGAACGGCCGACGGTGCGACGCCTGTTCGCCTCGGGCTGCGGCCAGATGCCCCGGTGACGGTGCTTACAGGCGCGTTGGGTGCGCAGGTGCTGGCCCCCCTTGTGGCGACGCTCGGGCGTGACGAGGTTGAGGTGCTGGCCGTGGAGAACCGCTTCTTCGGCGGCAACGTGGGTGTGACCGGCCTGCTGGTGGGCGAGGACCTAGCCAGGGTGCTGGCCGATGAGCCCGGGGGGCGGCGTTACCTTTTGCCCGACGTGTGCCTCAGCGGTGGACGGTTCCTCGATGGCACGACTCCGTCTGACCTGCCGCGGTCCGTCGAGGTCGTGGCCACCGACGGGGCAGCGCTGCGCAACGTGCTGACCGGGGTTCCCGTCATGGAGGTGGCCAGGTGAAGCCGACCGTTGCAATCGTGGGGCGCCCCAACGTGGGCAAGTCGACGCTCTTGAACCGCATCATCGGCAGGCGTGAGGCCATTGTCGAGGAGCGGCCCGGCGTTACCCGTGACCGCAAGGAGGTCAACGCCAACTGGCTCGGCCGCGAGTTCACCCTTGTCGACACCGGCGGCTGGATGGTCGGTGGCGATGCGCTCGATGACAAGGTCAGCCGCCAGAGCGAGGCGGCAATCGAGGCCGCCGACGTGGTGCTGTTCGTGGTGGACGCCACCGTGGGTGTCACAGAGGACGACACGCGGGTGGCCAGGCTGTTGCGCTCCCGAGCCGAGTCGGTGATCGTGGTGGCCAACAAGGTCGACGACGTCAGCCACGAGGCTTTCATCTGGGACCTGTTGTCCCTCGGCCTGGGCGACCCCGAACCGGTGAGCGCCATACATGGGCGCAACACCGGCGACATGTTGGACAGGCTTGTCGGCCTGCTGCCCGACGAGGTGGATGAGGAGCCTGTCGAGGTGGTCGACGACGTCGAGAAGATCGTTGGCGTGGCGATCGTGGGGCGTCCCAACGTGGGCAAGTCGACGCTGTTCAACCGGCTCATCGGCGAGGACCGTTCGGTGGTGCACGACCGACCCGGCACGACGCGTGACTCGGTCGACACCGTCGTGGATTCCGACAAGGGGCCCGTGCGCTTCATCGACACGGCAGGTATGCGCCGCAAGGCCCGCATCGACGAGGAAACCGAGTACTACTCGCTGGTGCGCGCCCTCAAGTCGCTCGACACGGCCGACGTGGCGTTGCTGGTGATCGACTCCACCCAGGGTGTCACCCACCAGGACCAGCGCCTGGCCGAGCGTGTGGATGCGGCGGGGTGTCCGATAGTGGTGCTGTTGAACAAGTGGGACCTGTGTGACACCGAGCAGCGGGCCGACGTGACCGACCAGGTCGGCCAGAAGCTGCACTTTGTCGGCGAGGCTCCTGTCATCAAGATCAGTGCCATCTCGGGTAAGAACGTGATGCGCCTGTGGCCGGCGCTGTCTGCGACCATCGAGGGCTACCAGACCCGCATCCCGACCCGGCGGGTCAACGACGTGGTGAGGGCCGCCCAGGCGGCGCACCCGGCGCCTGCGGGGGCACGCATCCTGTATGCCACCCAGGGTGCGACCGATCCGCCGACGTTCACCCTTTTCGCCAACCACGAGGTCCCGAGAACCTGGTTGCGCTACCTCGAGCGCAAGCTGCGCGATGACCTGGAGTTGGGCAACACGCCGATCAAGTTGCGGGTCCGCAGACGCTCTGAGTGACATCGGGCGCCCACCCGGGGCTGCCGGGGGGCCGCTGTGTGGGTGGTCAGGAACGTCGATCACGCTGCGGGAGTACGATGGTGGCGGATGCGTACCCCGGTTCTGGTCCTTGCGGGCATCGTGTGTCTGGCAGCCACCTTCGGTTGGGTGCATTCTGCGCGCCACCGTTACCGCCTGGTGCGCCGCATCGACATGGAGGCGGCACCCGATGCCTACACGCTGGCATGGTCCACGTTCCGAAAGGAGGCCCATTCGGCCAGCCTCTACGGCCTGCTCGCCCTGGCGACATTCGTAACGGCCTTCGCCGACGCCGAGGTCGTGTTTGCCCTCGTCGCGGTGCCGGCAATGGTGTCCACGGTGTGGGCACGAAACGGCGTGCGTGAGGCCCGTATGGCCCGCCAGCGGATCGACATCGAGAGGCGTGCCCAGGAGGCCCTCGACCAGGAGGAGCTGGCGCCCAAGGCGTGGGCGGCCCGCCTGGCCCCCGAGGAGTTGCCCGAGTACTCGGGCTTTGAGGTCGGCAAGGTCTACCAGGCGGGCACCGGGCTGATGGCCGGTGACTTCTTTGACGTGTTCAAGGCGGCACCCACCCGTCTGGCTGTGGTCATCGGCGATGTGGCCGGGCACGGCATCGAGTCGTCGATCACCGCCTTCCAGGCCAAGTACCTGCTGCGCACGTTCCTCGCCCAGTTCCGTGACCCCGCCCAGGCGCTCGAGGAGCTGAACCGCCAGATGGCGTCGGTGGACCGCTCCGAGGAGTTCATCTCGCTCGTGGTGCTTGTGTTTGACACCGAGGCCGAGTCGCTGCGCTACGCGTCGGCCGGCCACCCCGCCACGTTCCTGTGGCACGAACGCGAGGTGCGCCCGCTGCGCTCCACCGGGCCGCTCCTCATGCTCGACCCGCAGGGCTCCTACTTCAGCCGTGAGATCCCCCTTGAGCGTGACGACATGGCGCTCATGTACACCGACGGCCTTGCCGAGGCCCGTAACGGAGACGAGCTGTTCGGTGAGGAACGAATCGGCGATGCCCTGCGCCGCAACCCCGGCATCGCCCCCGATGTGCTCTGCAAGCAGCTGCTCGACGCAGCCAACGACTTCAACAAGGGCATCGTCGAGGATGACGTGGCCATCCTGGCCATCCGCAAGACCTGAGCCTGCCGGTGGGGGTGTGAGGCATGCCCTGGTGTGAGCCGTGCGACAGGTACCTGAGCCCCAACGCCGTGTCGGTGGTGGGCACGTGCCCGAAGTGCGGTGAGCGGGTGACTGATACGGACGGGGAACCGGCTGACTCACAGAAGGTGCCGTGGCACTTCTGGCTGTTCGTCGGTGCGGCCGGGATCTACCTGGGGTGGCGTCTGGTACAGGGCGTCTGGTTGCTCGTCACCTGAGCGTGCCCGAGGGAGGCCCGCCGGTAGAGTGACCCGTCCACAGCGGGCTGTGGCGCAGCTTGGTTAGCGCGTCGGTCTGGGGGACCGAAGGTCCCGAGT
>DLRQ01000088.1:511-911 GCA_002501135.1 Candidatus Neomicrothrix sp. UBA7884 | reverse complement strand
GTTCAAATCCTCTCAGCCCGACAATGGGGCTTTGGCCATTACTTAAGTTGGCCCAAGAGAAGTGTCAAGACGAGGGCAAATCCTGCTACCCCCAAAACCCTTCGGAATGCGTTGACACCATCGAAGGTTTCTAGATAGCTCCAGATGCTGAGGCTCATGATGAGAACAGAATCTGCGAGCCGATTAGCGATAGAACCCTGTTCAACCATTCTCCCAGCAATGGTGGCACCGATCGTGACAATCAGGGGCAGATTCGGAGTCTGGCCGACTGTGTAGCCACGGATTTTGAAGTCACGGCCGTAACTCATCTCAAAACACTATTAGATCGGGTGCGGAATTCTGCCAATCAGAACAGCTGGCTCAGCCTGGTTCTGTGCAGATGCTGTTGCGGCTACTTGAG
>DLRQ01000088.1:0-157 GCA_002501135.1 Candidatus Neomicrothrix sp. UBA7884 | reverse complement strand
CGGAGGTATCTCAGCCATCGACTCCTGCAGGCACATATTCCTCAAGACACCTATGAACACCAAGTTTCAGCATGTGGTCTTAGCCAGCATCGACATGATCCACTCACCCGAGGTGGTCGGAGCGTAGAGCGGTGGGCTGTCAGCCGAGGTGCAGGTG
>DLRQ01000060.1 GCA_002501135.1 Candidatus Neomicrothrix sp. UBA7884 | reverse complement strand
CGGGTAGATCAGGAGCCAGGCCGCTTTGTCGGGACGGTGCTCGGGGATGATCATCCCGTCTTCACAACCGATGTAGCGGGCCGGCTTCTGGACCTCGCCGAGAACACGCTCGAGCTCGGGCCAGAGCGAACTCATGACCCGGTAAGCGTATCGAGTGTGGTGGCCGACGGTGCACGGCCAACCCTCTCCCCTACAGAGCGGACCGGACCTTGTGGTGGTGGCGCCTCATGTGGACGCTCTCGACGAGTCCCAGCGCAAGAAAGGTGGTCAGGATCGAGGAGCCGCCATAGCTGACCAGGGGCAGGGGAATCCCGGTGATAGGCATGATCCCCGTCGACATGCCGACACTCTGAAAGACCTGGAACAAGAGCATTGAGAAGACGCCGGCGGCGATCAGCATGCCGAACCTGTCATCGGCCAGCCGACCGATACGCCATACCCGGGCCAACAGCAGCGCTATCAGGCCGAGAACCAGGGCGCTTCCAACAAAGCCGGTCTCCTCGGCCACCACCGTGAAGATGAAGTCGGTCTGCTGCTCGGGTACGAGGTCTGAGATGTTCTGGGTCCCCTCAAACAGGCCTGTCCCGGTAAGGCCACCGTTGCCTATGGCCACCTGTGCCTGTTCGAGGTTGTAGCTGGCCGCTGTGTTTGCCTCGTCGTCGACGAAAACGAGGAGGCGCTTCACCTGGTAGTCGGCCAGCAGGTCGGACTGGAGGACCATGACCATCCCTGTCACGAGCATCAGCCCGAGGATCAGGAGGTGGCGTCCCCTGACACCGGCGACTAGGACCATGCCGGCGGCGATGGCCCCGTAGACGAGGATTGTCCCGAGGTCGGGTTGCATGAGGATCGCACCTACCGGCACGCCGACCAGGAGAACGGCCACACCGAGGCGGGCAGCACCGACCTCCTGTACGCCTCCGAGCCATGCGGCCAGAGCCACGATCACGGCGACCTTGCCGAACTCGGAAGGCTGGAACTGGTAGCCGGCGAACTGGAACCAGGCACGCGCACCCTTCACCTCGGTTCCGATTACCAGGACACCGGCGAGCAGGGTCAGTAACCCCAGGTAGGCCGGCAGGGCAAGGCGCTGTGCCCAGCGGTGGCCGATCCAGGACGTGACCAGCATGACGGCTGCGCCGATGCCTACGTAGACCATCTGCCGGTTCAGGAAGTACGTGTCAGCCGGACGCAGGTCGGTGGCTGGCCCCCTGGTCGCCGAGTAGACCATGACTATTCCAACGCCGGCTATGACGAGTGCCAGCAGTGGGAGCAACAGGTCGATGTGCCGGAGGACCGTCGGCCTGTCAAAACGGGGCTTTCGGATGTCGACCATCAGCCTGCCTCGAGGTTCAAGATGAGCTCATCGACGAGTGGGCCGCACTCGACCTCTTCGCCACGCACCCGGACCACCCCGTCGGCGTCGAGGACAGGTCCGCTCTCGGGATCGGCTGTCGGGTCGACGCCCTTGAGGCGTTCGAGGGTGTCGCCCGTGACCCACTCGTGCCATTCGACGCAGAGAGGAAGGGCAGCCGACTGTGCGTACCGGACTGCAGCAGTGGGGGCCTCAGCGACCGTGCCGGTCAGCACGGGTTCAAGTACCCGTGCGACGAGTGGTGCCGCAACCTGGCTGCCGAAGCCGGCTTCTTCCATGACGGCCACCATGACGTGTGTCGGCGCCTGGGCCGGTCCGAATGCGGCGAACAGAGAGGTGTCAGCCTTACCGCGGACCTCGGCGGTTCCTGTCTTGGCGGCTACCGGAAACTCCTCGAGCGGGAAGTAGACGCCGTTTGTGGCCTCGGAGTTAAATGCCCAGTAGGCGGTTCCCTCCGGGTCTGCGGTCACCCCGGAGAGCCCCGCGATAACCAGCTCGCGGAACTCCGGGTCAATCTCGACCTGCGAGACGGCCCGTGCACCGATCGTGCGGACCGTCTCACCGTCTCTGTCCACCACACGACTCACAAGCGTGGGCGCCATCCGGGTACCACCGTTTGCAAACGTGGCATAGGCGTTGGCCAACTGGATCGGGGTGACGAGAACGTCGCCCTGTCCGATGGCGGTGTTCACGTTGTCTCCCGAGTACCACTCACCGAAGGGAAACGCCACAGGATTCTCCTCGTGCCTCTGTTCGCGGTTCGCCGGGGTCGGCATGAAACCCGCCTGTTCGAACGGAAGCGGCACACCACTCTTTCGGCCGAGGCCGTATCTGGTGGCTGAATCCTGGATGGCTGTCTCGGTGTGCAGAGGGTTTATGTAGACGGACTCGCCGATTGTGTAGTAGTAGACGTCGCTGGAAACCGTGAGGCTCCTGGACAGGTCGACGTTCTCGTAGCTCTTGCTGCCGGCGTTCTTGAAGACGCAACCGCTGGCCGCCTCTTCCTGCTCCTCGTCATCGGCATCGGCTCTGCAGCTCTGCAGAAAGTAGAAGCCGGGGTCGTCCCAGAGCTCGTCGGCCTCAGGGACGCGTCCGACACCAAATACATCTTCGTGCCATGCCGCATGGGCCGTGAAGAGCTTGAACGTGGATCCGGGTGCGTACTCACCCTGGATCGCCCGATTGAACATCGGGAGATCGTTTGCCGTGTCGTTCAGCTCGGCCCACCGTGCGAGGGAGAACCCACCGATGGACTCGTTCGGGTCGTAGGACGGATAGGAGGCCATCGCGACGACGCTTCCGCTGATCGGGTCCAGGATGACGACGGCACCGCCGGGCACCTCGAAGTCGGGTGGTTCCTCTGTTTCGCCCTTCTCCTTTTCGGGAATCACCGCACGTGCCAGGGAGACGGAACGTTCCAGTTCGGTCTCAGCCAACCACTGGATGTCAATGTCAAGCGTAAGGATTACGTCGTCGCCGGGAACCGGCGCCTCAAACAGGTCCTTACGCTCACGCACGATCTCACCGCGCCTGTTCACCTCGACGACGCGTCGGCCTGCGATTCCGCGAAGGTCATCTTCGAACATGAGCTCGATGCCGGCCTTTCCGACCTCATCCCGGAGCCGGTACTCCTTGCCAGGCGACGGGTTCCGTGAGGCCAACTCGGTGTCGTTCACGGGACCAACCCAGCCCAGTACGTGGGTTGCCAGGTCTCCGTAGAGATAGGACCTGACGGTGCTGTCCACGACCGTCACACCCGGGTACAGGTCGCCGCGTTCGCCGAAGAAGATCAGGAGGTCCTCGCTCACATCCAGCGCAATGGGAATGTCGTCGTAGTAGCCGAAGGCCCGGTTGGCCAATGACGACTCGATGTCGCTGACCTTGAGCAGTTGCCCGGAACGGTTCACCTCGACGGCGATCCTGGTGAGCATCTTCCGGCGCTCAACGGCATCCAAGTCTGCCTCATCGAGTTCACGGGGGTTGATGGTGATCATCGTCGTGAGACGGTTTCCAACGAGGGTCCGGCCCTTTACGTCGAGGATCCTCCCTCTGGGGGCAGGCACGTCGATCACACGGGTGATGTTGCTTGCCGCCGCTGCAACCGCCTGCTCGCTGATCATCACCTGCAGGTACCAGAGCCTCGCTCCAAGGGCACCGAACAGTGAGATGGCCACCACGGCCAGTACACGCATCCTGTATCGGGCGATCTCGTCCATGGCGTTCGTTGACGGCGCTCAGGAACCGACGGCCCGGAGTTTGATGTCTGGCGGAAGGCCACCGAGGACAGCCCAGCGGACCGCACGGTTGACCGGGGCGGCTATTGCCGTGGTCATCACCGCCGCTGTGATTATCCGTGCCAGGAAGGTGCCGGGGTCGTACGGCGACAGGCCAAACAGGAGCCCGACGGCGGCGACCGTGAAGATTCCCGCCACGGCCGCCAACAGCAGGGCCACGGCGTCGGCAACCGGCGCAGATCGGACCATCCGCTGTTCGAGGCTGCTCACAGCCACCGCGAGCGGTGGAAACACCAGCGCATGGAGGCCGAGAGGAACCGACAGGAGGGAATCCTGCAGGAGACCGGCGAAGAAGGCCACAAGTGCACCCCTCTCGGGACCGCCGTGGAAGCCGGCGAGGATTGCGATGATCATCATCAACTCGACGGTGGCCCCCTGGATCCGAATTTCGGTGAGGAGGGTGGCCTGGGCGATGAGCGCTGTCAGTAGAACGGCTACCACCCGGAGTCTGCTGCTCACCGCTCACCTTCTGGCTTCTGGGTCGGCAGGACTACCTTGAGGAAACTGAGGTTCTCCAGGTCCGCTGCCAACTCGATGATGATGGAGCGTCGGTAGTCAGCGTCGGAATCAGGGTCGATCACCCTCCCGACCGGGATGTCGCTCGGGAACACGCTGCGGCCACCCGAGGTAACGAGGACCTCGTCGTTGTCAACCTGCGCGTCGAGGCGGACACCTGACTCGATCCTGAGGATTCCCTCTGTTCCGGTGCCCTTGGCGAGGCCTTCGTCCTGGGATGTCACAAGACGGACCCCGACCCTGAAGTCAGGGTGCGTGGCGAGTTGCACCAGCGAACGTGACCGGTCTACCTGTTCGAGGCGGCCGACCAGACCGGCGCCGGTAACCACCGCCATGCCCTCCTCAAGACCGTCGTCGGTTCCCTTGTCGACCTCGATCATGTGGGCCGAGAAGTTTCCGGGGGGCTGGCCGAGTATCCGCACCACGACGGCGTCGAAGTCGGAGTAGGCGATATCCACCTCGCTCAGCAACCTGTTGAGCAGTTCAGTGTCTGCCTCTGAGGTGAGTGCATTTCCGCGCATCCGTGCCAGTTCAACCTCGAGGCGTTCGTTCTCCATGCGCAGTGCCTCGAAGCCGAATACTCCATTCCATGCCGTCTGGACGGGATCGGTCAGGCGGTCGCTGAGGCTGCGGACCGGTTCGATGATGTCTCGCACGCCCTGCTGGAAGGCATCGAGTGGCTGAAGTCCCCGGAACTGGAGCGTCAGGAGGGTTAGCGCTGCCACCAGGAGGATGAGGAGCGTGGGGCGGGGCCTGTCGGCGGGCCGCTTGGCCGCCATGTGTTACCGGCTGCCGTCGCCGAAGATGACGCTGCCGAACATGTCGAACTCCTCGAGAGCCCTGCCGGCTCCGAGTACCACGGCAAGCAGGGGGTCTGGTGCCAACCTGACCGGCATCCCGGTTTCGGCGTGGATCAGTTCAGGTAGACCGACCAGAAGTGCCCCACCACCGGCGAGGGTTATGCCATGTTCCATGATGTCGGCCGCCAGTTCGGGCGGTGTCCGGTCGAGCGTGACCTTCACGGCATCGACGATGGATGCGACCGGTTCCTCGAGGGCTTCGCGCACCTCAGCTGTCGAGACTGCCACGGGGCGTGGCAGACCGGTCATGAGATCTCGGCCCCTCACCTCAGCCCTGCTGTCACGGGTTAGGGGCACAGCGGATCCAAGTGCGATCTTGATCTCCTCGGCGGCGCGCACCCCAATGCTCAGGCCGTGCTCCTTTTTCATGAACTGCCCGATGGCCTCGTCGAGTTCGTCGCCACCGATCCGCGAGGACTGGCTGGCAACCACTCCGCCGAGGGAGATGACCGCAACCTCGGTGGTTCCTCCGCCGATGTCGACGATCATCGAACCGCTGGGGGCGGCGATGTCGAGGCCTGCGCCGATTGCGGCTGCCACGGGTTCCTCGATCACGTACGTGGGTGAGCGGGCTCCGGCGTATTCGGCTGCCTCCTGCACAGCGCGTCGTTCGACGCCTGTTACTCCTGAAGGTACACAGATGACCATGCGGGGCTTTGACCAGCGGCGACTGTGGACCTGCTGGATGAAGTAGCGGAGCATCTTCTCGCAGACCTCGAAGTCGGCGATCACACCCTCTTTGAGGGGCCTCGTTGCCTGGATGTGTCCGGGGGTGCGCCCGATCATTCGCCGGGCCTCGGAGCCGACAGCCAGGGGCGTTCCGTCGATCACGTTGACGGCGACCACAGACGGTTCGTCGAGGACAATTCCCTCACCGCGCACGTAGACGAGTGTGTTGGCGGTGCCGAGGTCGACGGCTATGTCGCGCCCACCGAAGATGGGGTTCCTCGCTATCCGTGCTCCGCTTCCAACCATCGCCTGATTCCGTTCGACCACATGTTCCAGATGGCTACCTCACCGTACGCCCCCACCGACCACTCAGTGTGGGACGCACGCCGTAGTCCCCGGAAAGGCTGGTGCCATTTCTCCGACGCGCCATATTTCCGACGGAACCGTAACGCGTTCCTGGCGAATTTGCCACTTTGGGCGCATGCTCGGCCACGCAGGGTGGACCTGGTCGTTGCATGCCCTCAGAAATCAGCCAGTGACGTCCAATTCCGGAAAGAAAATGCCGATCTCCCTGAGAGCCGACGCGACGGCATCAGACCCGTGGACGAGGTTCTCGGTGACAGCCAGGCCGAAGTCGCCACGGATGGTCCCCGGCGCCGCCTTGGTCGGATCGGTGGCCCCCATGAGGGTGCGGACAACGCCGACGGTCCCCTCGGGACCACCCACCACGAGCAACATGACCGACGAGCGCGACATGAACGCCACGAGGTCACCGAAGAACGGCTTCTCGGTGTGCTCCGAGTAGTGGCGCCCAAGGAGATCGCTGTCAAGCAGGCGCAGATCGCTTGCCAGGATGGCCAGACCCTTGCGTTCGAACCGGCTGATGATCTCGCCTACGAGACCTCGCTCGACGGCATCGGGCTTGCAGATGACAAGTGTTTTTTCCATGTCCGCAGGCTAGGCCCCACCGTCAGCCTTCGAACTCCCCGCCGTCGGATCCGATGAGCCCCTCGACAGCGCTCCTGGCACCGGAGAGCACGTAGAACGAACCGGTCACTATGACCAGGTCATCCTCGTTAGCCAGAGCCGTCGCCCGCCTGACCGCCTCGGTGACATCTGGTGCCGCCTCTACATCGAGCCCCCACTGGCGACAGGCCAGTTCCAACTCCTCTGCCGGGATCGCACGCGGGGAAGGAGCCGTGAAGGCAATCACCAGGTCCGGAACGAGGCGGGCCAGTTCGGCCACCACCAGACCGGGCTTCCTCGGCCCGAGCATTCCGAGAACCAGAATTCTGCGTGCACCGGGAAAGACGTCGGAGACCGTCTCTACAAGCGAGCGTGCAGCCTCCGGGTTGTGTGCTGCGTCGAGAACCAAAAGAGGCCGGTTCGACACCACCTCGAGCCTTCCCGGAAACGACAGGCTGGCGAAGGCCTCTGACACCACGTCGTCACCCAATGGAGCACCCAACATTGCCTCGGCGGCGGTGACAGCCACAGCGGCGTTGTCGGCCTGGTGCGTGCCGTGCAGGGACATGTAGACCTCGTCGTGGCGCCCGAAGGGACCGAACAGGTCGACCACCTGGCCTCCGACAGCCGGCCTGGAGGACGACACCCCGAAGTCGGCGCCACGCACAAACAGAGGGTCGGGCCCCTCGGCTACGAAGATGTCGAGCAGGTCAACAGAGGTGTCACCCAGCACAAGCGGACGACCTCTCTCGATGATTCCGGCCTTTTCCCCCGCGATGGCTCTACGCCAGTCGCCCACACCGTCGGTGTGGTCGAAGCCGATGTTGGTAATCACCGAAACAGCCGACTCGACCACGTTGGTTGCATCGAAGCGGCCCAACAGACCCACCTCGACCACGGCCGCGTCCACTGCCTCGTTGCTGAACCAGAGAAAGGCCGCAGCCGTTAGCAACTCGAAGTAGGAGGGTCGCTTGTCGAGCGTTGCGGCGTAGCGGGCGAGATCAGCGGCAAGATCGGCAAAGTCCTCTTCGCTGATCAACTCGCCGGAAATCTTGAGCCGTTCCCTGATGGTGTCGACGTGGGGGCTCGTGTATGACCCCACGCGAAGGCCTGCCGCTGCGAGAAGGGCGCTTGTCATTGCCGCAACCGAACCCTTGCCGTTGGTTCCTGTTACATGAATTGCGGCGAGGTCGGCCTGCGGGTCGCCCATCGATCCGACGAGACCGCGAATGGCTTCAAGGCTCAAGCCGTGGATTCGGCCGGCTGTGGCCTCGAGGTTTACGTACCCGTCGAGAAAGTCGAGGGCGTCGCGGTACTCCACGATCGCCGGGCGGAACTAGGAGGCAGCGCGGCTGTGGCGCTCGTCGTCGCGCGGCAACACCGTCGGCATCTGGCGCTCGCGAACAGTGTCGATGTCGACGACAACCTTTCCGGCTTCGTCATCGCCGGGCAGGTCGTACATGACGTCGATCAGAACCTCTTCGAGGATGGAGCGCAGGCCCCTGGCGCCGGTGCCCCGTTCGAGAGCCTGTTCGGCAATGGCACCCAGAGCCTCCTGGCTGATCTCGAGCTCGATGTCTTCGAACTCGAAGATCTTCTGGTACTGCTTAATGAGCGCATTGCGCGGCTCAACAAGGATCTTCACGAGGGCATCGATCTCGAGTTGGGAGACCGTGCCAACCACGGGAAGACGGCCGATGAACTCGGGGATGAGGCCGAACTTTATGAGATCCTCGGGGCGGACTGTAGAGAAGAGGGCACCAAGGTCCTTCTCGCCGGGTGCCCTGACATCAGCGCCGAAGCCCACGCCCACACCACCCAGTCGATTCTGAATGACCGTTTCGAGGCCTGCGAAGGCGCCACCGCAGATGAACAGGATGTTCGTGGTGTCAATCTGCAGGAACTCCTGATGAGGGTGCTTGCGTCCCCCCTGTGGCGGCACCGCAGCGGTCGTACCCTCGAGGATCTTCAAGAGGGCCTGTTGCACGCCCTCGCCTGAGACATCTCTGGTAATGGACGGGTTCTCGCTCTTGCGTGCCACCTTGTCGATCTCGTCGATGTAGATGATTCCGGTCTCGGCCTTCTTGATGTCGTAGTCGGCGGCCTGGATCAACTTGAGCAAGATGTTCTCGACGTCCTCGCCGACATAGCCGGCTTCGGTGAGGGCGGTGGCGTCGGCGATGGCGAAGGGAACGTTCAGCATCCGGGCAAGGGTCTGGGCCATGAGCGTCTTGCCGCAACCGGTGGGACCGATGAGCAAAATATTGGACTTGGCCAACTCGACTTCGTCGCCCTGGCCACCCGCCGCCTGGATCCGCTTGTAGTGGTTGTAGACGGCTACCGAGAGGATCTTCTTGGCCTTGTCCTGGCCGACGATGTAGTCATCGAGGAAAGCGAAGATCTCTCTGGGTTTTGGAAGTTCTCCAACGGCGAGGTCGACGGGCTCGGACAGCTCCTCGTCGATAATCTCGTTGCAGAGATCTATGCATTCGTCGCAGATGTAGACACCGGGGCCGGCGATGAGCTTCTTGACCTGTTTCTGGGTTTTGCCGCAAAAAGAGCACTTCAGGAGCTCTCCACCATCACCGATTTTCGCCATGTCGTCACCCCCTGTCGTGTCTCTGTAGCTGCGTGGACCACCTAGTTCAGCACGAATCCGGCCGTGATCAGGTGACCGCCGTTATCGCACCGCTGTTGTCGGCCAGGTCGCGTGAATCGATCACGTCGTCGATTATCCCGTATTCCAGGGCCTCGTGGGCAGTCATTACGAAGTCACGGTCGGTGTCGGCGTGGATCTTCTCGACATCCTGACCGGTGTGGCTTGCCAGGATTTCCTCGAGTTGCGCCTTGAGGCGCTGAATCTCGCGTGAGGCCAACTCAATGTCGGAGACCTGGCCCTGTGCCCCGGCATAGGGCTGGTGGATCAGAACCCTCGAATGGGGCAGCGCAAGGCGCTTGCCGGGTGCTCCTGCCGCCAGAAGCACAGCTGCGGCCGAGGCCGCCTGCCCGAAGCAGATCGTTGTGATGTCGGGCTTGATGTACTGCATGGTGTCGTAGATGGCGAACAGCGCGTTGATGTCGCCACCGGGTGAGTTGATGTAGAGGCTTATGTCGCGGTCCGGGTTCTCGGATTCGAGGTGCAACAGCTGTGCGCAGACCAGGTTGGCGATGGTGTCGTCGATCGGCGTACCGATGAAGATGATGTTCTCCTTGAGGAGACGCGAGTAGAGGTCAAAGGCCCTCTCACCTCGGCTGGTCTGTTCAACGACTGTTGGAACCAGGTAGTTGTGAACGTTCAGGTCCGCCAACGACATCAGGAGCCCTCCTCCTCGTTTGCTTCCGCCGTCTCGCCGTCGGCATCGGTGCCGGCTGACGCCTCAGTTTCACCCATTTCGTCCTCTTCGTCGTGGACCGCCTCGGTGACGGCCTCTTCTGGTTCGGGGGCTTCCAGTATCGACCGGTCGACCTCGTTTCCGTCCTCATCGACGATCTCGACCCTTTCGAGCAGCCAGTCAAGGGCCGCCTGCTTACGCAGATCGGCCCTGACCTCAATCATCCGACCGGAACCGGTGAGCATCTCGACGACGGTGGAAACATCGGACTCGGCCTGTTCTGCCAACGCCTGTAGGTAGTTGTCGAGGTTTTCCTGGTCGGCGTCGAGACCTTCGGCCTCTGCGACGGCCCGCAGCCCCAGGTCGACCCTGGCTGATACTTCGGCGGATTCCCTGTACTCCTCTCGGAGCGCTGAGATGTCGGTGCCGACCGCCTCGAGGTAGTGCTCGAACTCAAGACCCTGGGAGTGGAGTCGCATGGCCATGTCGCGTATGCGACCGTCAATCTCGGCCTCTACGAGCGCCTCGGGAATGTCGACCTCGACGAGGTCGGCCACCGCCTGGGCGGTTCGGTCTCTTACGAGCATTCCGGCCTGGCTCTTCTTCATCGTGTCGATGCGCCCGCGCAGGTCGGCGAGCAGTTCATCGGCCGTGTCGAACTCGGAGGCCGCTGCGGCGAACGCGTCGTCGATCTCGGGGAGGACCTTCTCCTGGACCTCTTTCACCTCGATCCGGAAGTTGAGGAGACCTTCGCCGTCGGGGTGATCGGCGTCGAACTCGACGGTGTCGCCGGCGCTTGCCCCCCTGAGGTTGTCGTCGATCTCGGGCACGACAGCGCCGGCACCAACCTCGTAGAGGTAGTCGGTGGTTGTGAGCCCGTCTACGACCTCGCCGTCGTGGGTTCCGTCGATGTCGATGGTGACCTGGTCCCCGTCGACAGCCGGTCGCTCTACGGTCTCGAGAGTGGACTGCTGGTTTCTGAGCATCTGCAGTTGGCTGTCGACATCTTCGTCTGTGGCGCCAGGCGTCGGAATCTCGACCCGCAGGGAGCCGTGGCCGGCTACTGCCGGCCGGGGCCGCACTGGGATCACTGCATCAAACGTGAGGTCACCCTCTTCGGCACCACCGGTGATCTGGATCTCGGGCGAATCGATGGCATCGACCTCAAGTTCGGCAAGGGCCCTGCCGTAGTAGTCGGGAAGGGCCGACTGCAAGGCCTCCTGGCGACCGGCTCCGCTGCCGATGCGGGCTTCGAGGATCTTGCGTGGCGCTTTGCCGGGGCGGAACCCGGGAAGCCTGACCTCTTTGGCCAGACGCTTGAAGGCCGCCTCAACGGCCGTGTCGAACTCGGCGGCGTCGACGGCCACGGTCAACTTGACCCGATCGCCGTCCAGGGTCTCTATTGTCGTCTCCACAGTGCCCGGAGTGTACCGGCGCCCCGGTCACGCCCAGCCGAAGATTCGCCCGACAGATGCCGTGTAGATCACGAAATGATGTCGGCTCAGGCCAGGGTCTCGACTATCGCAGCTATGTCATCGATCTCTGTCCGGGGGTTGACAATGCAGAACCGCAGGGCGGGGGCACCGTCGACCTTGGTGGGCACAACCAGCGCCGACCCCTCCTCAAAAAGTGAATCTGACCACGCTGCGTACTCCTCTGCCGTCCAGCCGGTGCGACGGAAGGCCAGGATCGAGAGGGTCGGCTCCATGACGAGTTCGAGGTGGGGAGTTGATTCGATGAGAGCGGCGCCGGCACGGGCAACGGTGAGGGTCTTCTCGACTGCCTCGGTGTAGGAGCGTGTGCCGTGGGCTGCGAGCGAAAACCAGAACGGGAGCCCTCGGGGCCTGCGGCTCAGGTGGTGTGCGTAGTCACTTGGATTCCAGTCGCTGCGTTCGTTCATCGAGTCGAGGTATCCGGCCTGCTGGGTGTGTGCGAGCCTCGCCACTGCGGGGTCCCGGTAGATGAGCGCCGCACAGTCGTAGGGAGCAAACAGCCACTTGTGTGGATCCACGATCAGGGAGTCGCAGTGCTCGATTCCTTCGAAGACGTGGCGAACCGAAGCCGCTGCAAGGCCGGCACCGCCGTACGCGCCGTCGACGTGGAACCAGAGCGAGTTGGCGGCTGCGACGGAGGCAATCTCATCGAGGGCGTCGACTGTCCCGAGGTTGGTGGTTCCTGATGTGGCGACGACGGCGAACGCCTCTGTCCCCTCGGGTAGTGCTGCTATGGCTTCGGCCACCGCCCCGCCCCTGAGCCTTCTGTCTGAGTCGGTCGGGGCCAACAAGACGTCGACGTCCATGACCCGTGCGGCAGAACTGACCGAGGAGTGTGCGCCCTCTGACGCCACTACAGCCCAGCGGGCGGGTCTCGCGTCCGGGCCGCCACGACGCCTGATGGCTGTGTCGCGGGCTGCAACGAGAGCCGAGAGGTTTCCCATGGTCCCACCGGGGACGAAGCACCCTCCAGCCTGTTCCGGCATACCCGCAAGATCGGATATCCATTTCAGAGCCTGGTTCTCGGCGTAGATCGCACCGGATCCATCGAACCACCAGGTTGCCGAGGGGGCGGACGCACCCACGATGAGGTCGAAGAGGACAGCGGTGTCGGTAGGCGCGCACGGAACCCAGGCCATGTAGCGGGGGTGGTCGACAGAGATGCAGGCCGGTGCCAGGTGGTCGGTAAAGGTCGCCAGGGCGGCCGTACCGCCCAGGCCCTCCTCGGTGATCGTCTGTCCGACAGCCTCGGTCAGCTGGTCAAGAGCCACCGGCCCGTCCATCGGTGGTTCCATGCGGATGCGATCAAGCGCGTACTCAAATACCGACCGTGCCAGTTCGTCTGTCGACTCGTCGTAATCGTGCATTCCCACTGGCGCCACCTCCCGGCAGCAGGCTAGGTGACGGATTACCCAGCGGCTCACCGGTGGCGGGCTCCGATACGCTCTTGACCGCCGCGGGTGTAGTTCAAAGGCTAGAACCTCAGCCTTCCAAGCTGATGATGAGGGTTCGATTCCCTTCACCCGCTCGTTTCCGGGTCGGCTGACGGCTGCCGGTGTCCTCGTGGACGGGTTGCAGGCCTGCTCCCCTATCCTTGTTCTGGTGCTGATCGCCCAGATCTCCGACTGCCACATCCGCGACAGTGTCGGCATGTTCGGCGGACTTGTGGACACCTCTGAGACCCTTACCCGGGTCGTGGCGCACCTGAACGGCCTGAGCCCTGCGCCCGATGTCGTCCTGGCGACAGGTGACCTGACCGACGACGGCACCGAGATCCAGTACTCGATGTTTCTGGACCTTGTGTCCGACCTGGAGATTCCGATGCTGCCGCTGCCGGGCAACCACGATGTGTGGGACGCCTTTCGCTCGGCCTTCGCCGACCGCCTACCTGCCACGATCGCAGAAGGGCACTGCAGTTATGCGGTCGATTCCCATCCGGTGAGGCTCGTCGGGTTGGACACCCTCATTCCGGGCCGGCACGACGGGTGCTTCCACGAAGGCCACGAGGAGTGGCTCGACGCCGTGCTGCAGATGGAGCCCGACCGGCCGACGCTCGTGTTCACCCACTTTCCACCGTTCACATCGGGCCTCACGTTCATGGATCTCTCGGGCCTCGATGGCGCTGATCGCCTGAGAAGCGTGTTGGAGCGCCACACCCAGGTGAAGCTTCTTGTCGCAGGCCACATCCACCGACCCATCCAGACGACCATCGGATCGACGCTGGTTTCGGTGTGTCCCTCGACCGGCAACCAGCTGGGCCTCGAGTTGGACCCGATGAGCGGATCGGCGGTCGACGAGCCTCCCGCATATCAACTGCACTGCTGGGACGGCGACCGCTTCGTAACCCACACGGCAACCGTGTGGGAGGGAAGGCGGATGGACCTGTCTGACTTCATCGCCGACGTCCACCGTCGTGCGACTGCCGGAGAGGGTTCTCCCAGGTCCTGACGCTGGCGTTGGTCAGTCGGTTCCGGCCTGGCGGTCAAGGAACCGGTAGACATTGAGGAGGTCGATGCCGGGGAACGGCGTGAACTCCTGGCTGGCCGGCGGAAGGGCCGCCAGCACGAAGCTGCGCTCGGCTGCCGACGGCCATGCGACACCATCCCAGCGGTCGAGGATGCCGGGGTCGACCAGATCATCGTCGCTGCGGACGCTGACCCTTCTGAGGGTCTCACCTCCCCTGAACCATTTGGAGTCGCCTGCACGGCAGCCGAGGGTGACCGCGTACGGGGTGCGCTCGGTGGCGTTTTCGATGTAGGAGACACACCAGAACTCGCCGGCCGCGGTGCTCGTGAACTGGTAGTGGAGGATCTCGGACCCACCCCATGCCTGGCGCGCGCCCCAGCGCCTGCCGAGGCGGGCTCCCTCAAGTGCGCCGTCGGGGTCGCAGGGAAACTGGATGCCGTCGTTTTCGTAGGCCTTGGTGATTGTGCCCTCCGGGTCGGTGCGCAGGAAGTGAACCGGAATGTCCAACTTGGCGGTGGCGAGGTTGGTGAACCTGTGCGCCGCCATCTCGTAGGACACGTAGTAGCGCTCCTTGAGGTCTTCGATAGAGAGGTCGTGGTCGGCCTTGGCCGACTCGAGAAACCCAAGTGCCGCATCCTGGGGGACCAGAACAGCGGCGGCGAAGTAGTTGGACTCGATGCGCTGGCGAAGGTAGCCCTCAAAGTCGGTCGTCTCAGCGTGTTCGAGGACGAAGTGCCCGAGCGTCTGGAGGATGACCGATCTGGCAGCCCGTACGGTCAGGTCGTCGCGCTGCGGGATGTAGATGACCCGTTGACGGGTGTCGGTGACTGAGCGTGCCGTCCTGGGCATTCCCTTGACGCGTTCGACCGTGAACCCGTAGTGGGTTGCAAGGTCGGTCAGGTGCTTCTCGGACGGTGGGCCCTCACCGGCGTAGCCGACGGCGCTGAGACCCTCGGCGGCCACCTGTTCGATTCCGGCGAAGTAGTTGTCCCTCGCCCGCATCTCGGTGCGGAGGGCCAGGTTGGCACTGCGTGCTCGGTCGCCGGCCTGCAGGTTGGCAAGCCCTGTCTTGGTCACGGCAAGACCGGGAAGGGCCGCGTAGAGGCCGACGAGTGCCTCGAGGGCGTCATCGTCGAGCCGGGCTCCGGCCCTGACCTCGGGCAGGTCGAGGGCAGTTCGCCAGTCGCCGGTCTGGAACCGTTCGAGGTCTATCTCGAGGGCCGCCCGCCGGCTCGGTGGCGTCGGATCGAGGAGGTCTGCGGTTGTGCACCCGAGTGCGTTGGCGAGCCTGGCCAACACGCCCAGCTTGGGTTCGATGCGGCCGTTCTCCACCTGAGAGAGATATGAGGCGGGACGGCCGATGAGGTCGCCCAACTCGGCCAGAGTCAGGCCGGCTGTGCGCCGCTGGTGGCGTAGGCGGTGCCCGAGCACCACGGGGTCGTAGCTGCTGGCATCAGGTCTGGTGTCAGGCATGCTGTTGCTCCGAGGCTGGTTGACCAACTGTGTGTGGGTTTGACTGGGTGGGTCTCACGGTACTTGAACGGACCAAATATCTCCAGATATTCCGCCTCAGGGACATGTGCTGCGAACTTCACCTCCCCTCAGGTCGACCTTCGTCCGAATATTGACGAATACTCGTGCCAACGAGGTCTTGTAGGGGGCTGTTTCATGGGTGACAGATCAGCGGGCGACAGATCAATCCCGGACGGTGTGCAGGTCAGCGACCACCCCCGGCGTGAGGACGTCTTCACCGCCGAAGCCACCGAATTCGTCGCCGACCTGGTCCGTGCATTCGGCTCCCGACGAGACAGCCTGCTCGAAGACCGGCGCAACCGCCAGGAGGCGCTGGATGCCGGCCAGTTGCCCGACTTCCTCCCCGAGACCGCCGCTGTCCGGTCCGGCGAGTGGAGCGTCGCTGCACCACCGAAGGACCTCCTGGACCGGCGTGTGGAGATAACCGGCCCGACCGGCCGGAAGATGATGATCAACGCTCTCAACTCCGGAGCGAAGGTCTTCATGGCGGACCTTGAGGACTCCACCAGCCCCACATGGGACAACGTGGTCGAAGGCCAGGTGAACCTCCATGATGCTGCCCGGCGCGACCTCAACTTGAGAACCGGAGGCAAGGAGTACAGCCTCAACGACGAGACCGCCACCCTCATGGTGAGGCCCCGCGGCTGGCACCTCGACGAGGACCATGTCGTCGTCGACGGCCGTGCAGCCCCTGCCAGCCTCGTGGACTTCGGCCTGGCCTTCTTCCACAACGCGCGTGAGGCCCTGGACCGCGGCACCGGCCCCTACTTCTACCTTCCGAAACTTGAGGGACACCTTGAAGCCCGCCTCTGGAACGACGTGTTCTGCCACGCCCAGGATGCGCTGGGCATTCCGAGAGGGTCGGTCCGGGCGACTGTGCTCATCGAGACGATCATGGCTGCCTTCGAAATGGACGAGATCCTCTACGAGTTGCGGGAGCACTCGGCTGGCCTGAATGCAGGTCGCTGGGACTACATCTTCAGCGTCGCCAAGAAGTTCTCCAACAGCCCGGGGTACGTGCTCCCCGACCGCGCTGACGTGACCATGACCGTTCCGTTCATGAGGGCCTACACGGAGTTGATGGTCTCCACCTGCCACCGTCGAGGAGCCCACGCCATCGGCGGCATGGCGGCGTTCATCCCGAACCGGCGCGACCCGGAGGTGACCGCCGTGGCCCTGTCACAGGTGACCGCCGACAAGCGCCGCGAGGCAAACGACGGCTGTGACGGAACATGGGTTGCCCACCCCGACCTGATCGCCGTGGCGAGAGCCGAGTTCGATGCAGTGCTCGGTGAGGGTTCAAACCAGGTCGACCGTCAGCGTTCGGACGTGTCGGTCACAGCAGACGACCTGCTCTCGGTCGACCAGACTGGTGGCGCCATTACAGCCGGCGGCCTCGACACAAACGTCTACGTAGGGCTCCGATACCTGGCCTCCTGGCTTGCCGGTACCGGCGCCGCCGCCATCAACAACCTGATGGAGGACGCTGCCACGGCCGAGATCAGCAGAGCCCAGGTCTGGCAGTGGATCCGCCACGGCTCGCTTCTGTCCGACGGCCGCACGATCACACCCGATCTCGTAAGAGGCGTCATCGACACCCAGATGGCCGTGATTGCCGAAGACCTCGGACCCGAGGCCTTCACCGACCTCCCCTTCGACTCGGCCCGCGAGGTGTTCGAACAGGTGGCCCTCGCAGATGAATTCATCGAGTTTCTGACCCTGCCCGCATACGAGTTGCTGGACTGAGGTCTTACCCGGCTCGGCATTGACGACGTCTGATTACAGCGACCCGACTTATACGAGAACCACAACTGGGTGTCCGTCCTCTGGCCGGGCACCAGACCGAAACAAGGAGAACATCACATGCGAGACAGCTTCCAGAGGCAGATCGAGGACCTGGAGCAGGACTGGGCCGAGAACCCCCGCTGGGCCGGTACACAGCGCGACTACAGCGCTGAGGACGTGGTACGCCTCCGAGGCTCCTACCTTCCGGCGTGCTCGCTGGCCCGCCACGGTTCAGAGCAACTGTGGGAGCAACTCCACGACATGGACTACGTGCACGCACTCGGGGCCATGAGCGGAGGCCAGGCGATCCAGTACGTGAAGGGTGGCCTGCCGGCTCTCTACCTCTCCGGCTGGCAGGTGGCGGGCGATGCCAACACCGCAGGCCACGTGTACCCGGACCAGAGCCTCTACCCGGTTAACTCGGTACCGACCCTTGTTGAGCGCCTCAACAACGCCCTCAGGCGTGCCGACCAGATCGAGTGGTACGAAAACGAGGGCGAGGTCCAGCGTGACTGGCTGGTTCCGATCGTGGCCGACGGCGAAGCCGGCTTCGGTGGCGCCCTGAACGTCTACGAGTTGATGAAGCGCATGCTGCGTGCCGGTGCTGCAGGCGTCCACTTCGAGGACCAGTTGGCATCTGAAAAGAAGTGCGGCCACATGGGCGGCAAGGTTCTGATCCCGACCCAACAGCACGTCCGTACCCTCACCGCTGCCCGCTTGGCCGCCGACGTGCTGGGTGTTCCGTCAATCTTGATCGCACGCACCGACGCCCTTGCAGCGACGCTCATAACGAGCGATGTCGACGAACGAGACCGTCCGTTCCTGACCGGTGGCCGTACCGCCGAGGGGTTCTTCGACACCGAACCCGGGATGGCCACGCCGATCTCCCGCGGCCTCGCCTACGCCCCCTACTGCGACCTCATCTGGTGCGAAACAGGCACTCCGACCCTCGAGCAGGCACGGGAGTTCGCCGACGCCATCCACGCCGAATACCCGGACAAGATGCTGGCCTACAACTGCTCGCCGTCCTTCAACTGGAAGAGCGCCCTCGACGACTCCACTATCGCCACCTTCCAAAAGGAGCTCGGCGCCATGGGTTACAAGTTCCAGTTCATAACCCTTGCTGGCTGGCACGCCCTGAACGCCTCGGCGTTCGACCTGGCGCGCGGCTACTCGAAGAGCGACATGACCGCCTACGTCGAGTTGCAGCAGCGGGAGTTCGGAATGGAGGACGACGGCTACACGGCCACCCGCCACCAGCGCGAGGTTGGTGCCGGCTACTTCGACCAGGTTGCGACGGTCATCTCAGGTGGTTCAGCCTCAACGCTGGCAATCACGGGCTCCACCGAAGAGGAGCAGTTCTAGGGCACCCGCTCCGCGCTGAATCGGCGACGCTGGACCACCTTCGCATGGGGGTCCGTCTCCACTCCCGAGGATCGTCCCACCTGTGCCCAGACTGCTCTACGGTCACGCCGTGACCCCGTTGATGTTGCGACGCTGCTGGCCGTTCCCGGTGGCAGCCCTGTTGGTCCTCGCCCTGACCGCGGCCGGCGCCTCTGCCGACGAGGTCGGGGGCGACGCTGACCCGGACTGGGTGCCGCTGGGCGTCGTCATGCTCGACGGAGTCGCCTTTCCTGTCATAGAAGATCATCCGGTTGCACCAATCGTGTCGACACCGTGTGCCAACCAGATACGTCTGATGGCCGGCACCAGGCTCGACACGGTTGACATTGTGATCGACCCCGGCCACGGCGGCCCCGAGACGGGGTCAGTAGGCGTCGGGAGGCTCTACGAACGGGACCTGAACCTCGAGGTTGCGCTGCTCGCCGAACAGGAACTGACCGAACTCGGATACTCGGTGACCTTGACCCGGCGCACCGACCTGCACATGCCGATCCGCCAGCGGACGGCCATAGCCAGCGCCTTGGCCCCAAGGGTGTTTATCTCTATTCACCACAACGGCGGTGCTGTACGTCCGTCCGACGACCCTGGCACCGAGATCTTCCACCAGGTCAACAACCCCGACTCCAAACGCCTTGCGGGAATCCTCTACGAGGAACTTCAGGAGACGTTCTCTGCCTACGACGTCGACTGGGTCGACACCGTGCACCAGGGGGCGTCATCCCGCCTTAAAGCCGCCGGCGAAGACGCCTACGGGGTGCTGCGCCTGGCACCCGAGGTGACCTCGGTGATAACCGAGGCCCTCTACTTGTCCAACCCTCCTGAGGGCAGGCTGATGGCCGACCCCGAGGTAAAGGCCGCCGAGGCCGCCGCCCTTGCCAGGGGCATCGACCGCTACCTGACCACCGATGACCCGGGGTCGGGCTTCCGGAAGCCCTTCGTTGATCCGGCCATGACCGGCACCGGCACCGGAGTCGGGTGTGTGGACCCCGACTACACCAGTTGGGCCGAGGTCTCGTCGGGCTACACCGAAGCCGAACACGAGGCCCTCGTCGCAGCCGCCGCCCGCCTCGGCAGGTCACCCGACTGGATGCAGCGCTTCGGGGTACGCACGCTCGACTTCTTCAGCCGCCTGGATCGACGCGCCTCTGATGTGTCCAGCCCGTCGCTGCGCACACCTGACGTATCGGGGACCATGGTGCTCACGTCATCGTGGACAGAAAGGGAGCGCACCGTCCTGCGACGCGTGGCTGAGCTCTACGGGGTCACCGAGGCCGAGGCCCAGAAGCTGGGTGCCGAGCTCATGGTGGTGCTGGCCGGGCGTCTGGGCTGAGGACCGCCCTCACTCACCCCTCTTCCCAGCCCCCCCTTCGCTCAGACTTGCGCTGCCCACGTTGGCGCTTGGCCCGCAGCCGTCGCTCTACGGCTCCCCTGCCGGGTCGGGTCGGTCGCCGCTCCCGCTGGGTTTCACGTGCCTCCTGCATCCGCACCTCGAACATGTCGAGGGCCCGGTGCCTGTTGCGGGTCTGTGACCTGCTGGCGTCAACAACCACTCGAATGGTCGAGCCCAACTTCCCTATCAGGAGCGCTCTCACCTCGTCGTCGATTCCACGCGCTGAAGTGAGATCAAGTTCGGCCTCGACCCGGGAGTTCACCCGGTTGGCGTGCTGGCCGCCCGGCCCACCCGAGGGGCCAAAGCGCCAGGAGACCTCTGATGCGGGAACCCTGCAACCCGGACCGGCCGAAAGGACCCGATCGTCTGGCCGTGACATGGCCCAAGGGTAGGCGTGCGGACACGGTCGGGCCGGGACATGCCTGCCTGCCTGGCTGTGTTGTACCGCGAGGTTGTTGCCGCAACCTTCAGGTGCTCCGCCTGTAACGATATGACACCGGTCAGGCAGCATGCTGTCTCCTGTTGCAGCCGTGGACGGGTTCAGTGGCGCTGGATGACCTGTTTTCAGGCTGGGATCAGTTGGCTCTGTTCCGGAGGTAACCCTGGCCCTGTTCCTGGACGGGTCCTTCCCCGTTCCCGCTCCTTTCCCCATGCCGGCTCCCGGCCCCGTTGCCATACCTGTTTCCCTGCCCGTTCCCGCTCCCGTGCTGGTCCCCGGCCCCATTGGTTGACCGGTCGGGTGGCGGCGATGTCGAGGCCTGGGCCTGGCGGTGCCGGGCGGCTGGTGGTTCGGGTTGAAGTTTGTGGCCTGTGGGGTAGGTGAAGACCAGTTCACCGGTGACAACAGCACCCACCTCCGGGGTCAACTCGCCGCACAGACGAACCATGCCGCCACCGTACGCACAGGGTGTGACAATGCCCGGAACCACCTGATCAACATCTACAACCATCGACATGCACCCATCATGACCAACAGGTGAGACAGTCAGGTTTCAGATCTCCCGGCCCGAACCTGTCCCCAGACCTACAACACCAGGCGGAACCGCGAGGCCGGGGACAGTAATGAGAGTTACCGGTCCACTGGCCCCGGGTCGACCGGGATGGCGCCGGCGTGCAGGCCAACGGCCCTCCGCAACCTGAGCGAACCCTCCGACCCGGCGGTCCTGAGCATCAGCCAGATGACGGCGGCGAGGGCAACTCCCCCACCGATCAGGGTGCTCGTAGTGGGTACCTCACCTGGCCAGATCCAAAGCCACAGTGGCGCCAGCACGATCTCGCTGATCAGGAGCAGGGCGGTGTCGGCCGGCGGAACGAAGCGGTGTGCGTAGTTGAAGATCGGAGTGGCCGCGCCAACCAGGACACCGCCGCCTATGAAGCCGAGGGCGACGTCCCTCAGGGGAAGGACCAGTCCCGGTCCGGCGAGTGATACGGCACCGGCTGTCACCGCCACTGCGATGCCGCCCACGATCGTCGGTACCCCGGGGTCGCGAATCGGTGAGCTGCGGATCAGGACCGTGTAGCCACCGAGGAACATTGGCAGCAGCAGCGCCAGGAGGATTCCAAGAGCGTCGCCTGTTCCGAAGCCTGCCCCGACCATGATGCCCACCCCTACAGCGGCGACCAGCATGGCGATCACCGTGTCGCGGCTCACCGACTCGCGCAGGAAGATCCGACCCATGAGGGCTGCGAAGAACGGGCTGGTTGCCTGGAGCAGCAGGATGAAGGCTGCCGTTACCCGGCTGAGAGCCACTATGAAGAGGGTGAACATGGCCCCGAGTACCAGACCGGCCACGATCTGTCTGGCTCCGGCCTCGACCACGGAACGGATGGGGTTTCGGCCGACCATGACGATCATCAGGGCGGCAACCAGGCCCGCTGAGAGGCCCCGGTAGAACAGGTACTGCCATGCGTCGGCCTCAACGAGGGCCCTGAAGGTGAGCGCACCGAAGCTGAACATGACGCCGGTGGCCAGAACCATGAGGGAGCCCTGAAGCCGTGTGACTGTTCGTGTCATGTGCAACCTCCCCGTCAGCGCAGTCCGGACCGGGCATCATGCCCGCGCAGTGCCGGAAACAGCCAAGCCGGACGGGTGTCGTTTCAACTGACATCGATCGATGGCGCCCCCGGGAGGATTCGAACCT
>DLRQ01000009.1 GCA_002501135.1 Candidatus Neomicrothrix sp. UBA7884 | reverse complement strand
CCTGGTTCGCACACCCAAGGTCGGGATCATGTCTGGAGCAGGCCTGGTCATGTGCGGCCTTCTCGGCTCCATGTACTGGTTGGAGACCATGCGCACCATCGGCATGGTGCTCGTAGCCGTTGGGCTGTGCGCTCTCATAGGAATACCGCTGGGGGTTATCTGCGCCCGGGTGGATTCGGCGTGGAATGTGATCAGACCGATTCTGGATGCCATGCAGACGGTGCACACCTTTGTCTACATGGTGCCGTTTGTGTTCTTCTTCAGTATCGGTGTGGTCCCCGCCACCATGGTGACCATGATCTACGCCCTGCCGCCCCTGGTGCGCATGGTCAACCTGGGAATCAGGCATGTTCCAGAGGATGTGGTTGAGGCCAGCAGGGCATATGGGGCAACCGAGCTTCGCGTGTTGACAGATGTGCAACTGCCGCTGGCCAAGCCGTCGATCATGGCCGGGTTGAACCAGACGCTCATGTTGGCGATCGCCATGGTCGGTATCGCTGCAATTATGGGCGCCTCGGGGCTTGGTCTCCTGGTGTTCCGGGCTGTCCAGAACCTCGATGTTGGCCTTGGCATCTCCTCCGGCCTAGCCCTGTGGACCGTTGCCGTTGTGCTTGATCGCCTCTCTCAGCCCGAGGAGGGTGGTGCCAATCTCCTGACCCGGGTCAGGGAGGCGATGAGCCAGCGCCGTGATCCAGAGGAACTTCTGGCGAAGATCGAGGCGGCTGAGACCGCAGATCTGAAGGCCAGCAAGGCCGTTCACGTCGAGCACGAGGTTGCTTCGACGGGGCGGGAACGCCTCGGAATGGCGATTGTAGGACTGGGTGGCGTGGTCGCCGTCGTGTCCACATTGATGACCTGGGGCAGCGATGCCGGCCTGCTCTCGAGCCACTCGCGGGCTGTTGATATCAACCTGATTGGCCAGTCCTTCAATGGTTACCAGGCTTCCGGAGGCAGTTGGGCGGGCATTGTCGTGTTGTTCATGGGCTTCTTCGCCATAGTGGCAGCCGGGTCATGCCTGTTCTGGACTGGCGGGATCGGGCGTGTGCGTGGGCCTGGAGGTCTGGTGGCGGCTGCCGTAGGGGCTTTCGCCGCCCTGTTTGCATTCCCGATCTTTGCCCAGTTCGATGGTTTCGTAACGCTCGCCAACCTTGCGGGAGCCGACGCACAGTCCGTCTGGGCAGTGGCAATCGAGTCGATAGCCATACCCGCCGTCCTGGCTCTGGTTCTTGGGCTGGCAAAGACGTCGGTACCGGTCCACTGGCGTACTGCCGGAGCCTGGGCCTTGACGGCCAGCATTCTCGGCTACTTGTTTGAGACACCTGTCGGGTTGGCGGCCGAGATCCTGGCGATAGCCGTTGCGGTAATCGCTGCAGGTGCCATCGTCGCTCTGGATCGTTCCAACCTGCTTGATGCCACCAGGAACACCTGGAATGACTTGGGCGCCGGTCTGACGGTAGCGCTGGTCGGCCTGATCGTGTCTCCGGTTACAAGCCTGCTGGATGTCAGAGGTGTGATAGCGATGGCTGTCGCAGCTGTTGTCTACGTGCTCCTGAGTCAGCGACTTGACCAGAAGACCTCCCTGACAACCGGGTTTCTCGCCGGGGTCATCATGCGGTGGCTGATTCTGGGGAGCATTGGAGGTGGCGACTCAGCGATCTTTCTGGACACACAAGTTCTGTCTGCGCTCGCTATTGGCGTTGTGGTGGCGGTCTCGATCCGGTCCGGCTCGCGCTGGTTCGGTGCCGATGCGATGGTGATTGCCTCGTCCTGCATGCTGGTTGCATCGGTCACCTACTGGGTGGTTTCACCCCACATGGATGTTGAGGCCCATAGCCGAGGTCCCGGTGTGCTGGTAGCCATATTGGCCAGTGCCGTGATGCTCGTTGGCTCCCTGCTGGCCCTCCAGACAGCGCCCTATTCGGCGTTCCGTCCTCTTGATCGGATCGTGGGATGGGGTCGCATGGTCACTGGGGTATTTGTCGTCGTGCTGGTGATCGTCGGCGGCTACTCGGGCTGGACCTTTGACGAGCGCGGTGGAGCAGAACTCCCGCCCGAGATTCTGGAACAGATGGAGGTTCTCCGCGCCGAAGCCGAGGTGAACCCCGCTCTGGCTGCCACCAACACCAGCAAGGTCACCTCGCTCCGAAACAAGTTCCGCAAGAATGCCAAGGTGACAACCGATGGCTACAGCGACGAGGGCGGGGGCCTGTCCAGGCTGGCAATCGTGGTCTCGGTCATCGGAGCTGCCCTCACGGTGCCGGCCTCTGGCTTGTTGGGTCTCGATGAGCAGCGAAAGTGGCGCTGGAGTGCGGCTGTGGCCGGCGCAGGTGGTGGCCTGGCGTTAATCGGCATCATCTGGATCGCAAGCCTTGCGAGGGTCTCCGACCTGAACGTGGTTACCGGTGCCGGGGCCTTCCTGACGATGTTCGCTGGGGCCGTCCTGGCGGTCACCTCGAAGAGCATCCTTACCGAGTTCCGTAGGAACAAGACCTACGACGATGTCGAGGTCGCAACCGCCTGACGTTGCGCGTGTTGGCGATACTTCGGTCGCCTATGGGCCTCCACGCGGGTCGGGGCTAGGGTCCTGCCATGATCGAGGGCACAGGTGACCTGTTGGTTGACCGGGACGGGGCCGTGGTAACGGTGACCATCAACCGGCCCCAGGTGATGAACGCCATGACGCCGCAGATGTTTGTCGACTTTGGTCGTGTCTGCCGGTCGGTGAACGGTGACGAGACCGTGAGGGTGCTGGTACTTACGGGTGCCGGCGGGAACTTCTGTTCCGGTGCGGACGTGTCCGGGCAGGCCGACCGGGTCTCTGGTGACACACCCGTTGTTCCACTCCGGAACATGCGCCGTATCAAGGAGGCCGCAATGGCCCTGCACGATGTGCAGCACCCCGTGGTGGCCAAGGTACGTGGCGTCGCAGCCGGTGCCGGCCTCAATATCGCCCTTGGATGCGATCTGGTCTACGCCTCCGACCAGGCCAGGTTCTCGGAGATCTTCGCTCGGCGGGGCCTGTCCCTCGACTTCGGCGGTTCGTGGCTGCTGCCTCGCAGGGTGGGCCTGCACCGGGCAAAGGAGCTTGCCCTTCTGGCAGAGGTCATTGATGCACAGGAGGCCGATCGGATCGGCCTTGTCAACCGCGTGCTGCCCGACGGGGAGCTGGATGCACACGTGGATGACGTCGTGTCACGAATAGCAGCAGGCCCACCGCTGGCCCTGTCGATGAGCAAGGAGCTTCTCAACAGCGGTTCAGTGTCCTCAATGGGACAGGCGCTGGAGGCCGAGGGTCTGGCCCAGAGCGTCAACCTCGCGACAAGCGACATCCGCGAAGCAGGCCAGGCGTGGGTCGAAAAGCGACACGCCCGTTTCGAGGGTCACTAGGTCCTGCCCCGCTGCTGACGACCCAGAGTCTGCGCCGCCGGGCCGGGTTCGTCCTCCGCAGGCTCCGTCCGAATCCCGACCCGACACCGCTCGCTCTCCAACGACTGCTATCTCTGGTCCCTGAAAGTCATGACACCGATCTCGCCTCACGGTTCATCGCCACCACACCCAGCGCTGGTCACCAACGGAACCCTGTCACAGAGGCAGGCTCGGCCTCCCTCTGTTGGATCTGTTGTGTCGGGTGGCGACGAGCGAGCGCTGCCCGGCGACGTCCCAGACCGTGTCTGAGGGTTGAGGGAAACGATTGGCTAGAGACTCTGGGAGGGAAAGCCAGGGCCCTCATGGTCTCCGCCGGACATGTCGGCATTCAGGCGCGCAGCCTTCATGAGGTCCTCCACGACAGAACCCAGGTCGCCGGGATCGTCGGGCTGTTCTGCTGTTGGGCCGAGGTGCCAGCCCTCGGCGATACCGAGGTGCTTGCCGCGGATGTCAAACACCCGGCCGGTGACGTTCTGGGCCTCTTCACTGCACAGCCAGGTTGCGATGAGGGCGATCCACCTTGGTGACATCGCCTCTCTGGCCGAGTCGGAGATGTTCTCGGATCCACCCATGAGGGATTCTGTGAGCCTCGAGAGGGCGGTGGGCGCCAGGCAGTTGACCGTGACGCCGTAGCGCACCAGTTCCTGGGCGGCGATGACGGAGAACCCGGCGATGCCTGCCTTGGCGGCGCCGTAGTTGGTCTGGCCCACGTTTCCGTAGATGCCTGAAGGTGACGCTGTGTTGATGATGCGGCCGAACGGCTCACCACCGCTCTTTACGTGGTTGCGCCAGTATGTGGCGGCGTGGTGCGAGGGGGCGAAGGTGCCCTTCAGGTGTACGGCGATAACCGAGTCCCAGTCGTCTTCAGACATGGAGAACACCATTCGGTCCCGCAGGATGCCGGCGTTGTTGATGACAATGTCGAGGCGCCCCCAGGTGTCGACTGCCTGCTGCACCATCTCGCCGGCAGCGGCGAAGTCGGCCACGTTGCAACCGTTGACCACGGCCTCTCCACCCATGGCCTCGATGTCGTTCACGACCTCCTGGGCCGGGGTCAGGTCTGCGCCACCGCCTGCCTCGTCACCTCCCAAGTCGTTGACAACGACCCGTGCTCCCTCTCCGGCGAGCATCAGGGCGTGCTCCCTGCCTATGCCACGGCCTGCACCGGTGACGATGGCGACGCGGCCTTCACACATCTTGCTCATTGGGTTCTCCAGCGTGGTTGAACGGATCGCACGAGGGTACCGGTAGGCATGTAGGGAACCAGAATCGGACGGATCAGAGGGTGTGGAAGGAATCCAGGGCCAGCGACCAGGGAGAGAGGTTCTCGGGCCCGGTGTCGGTGACGAGGACCTGGTTCTCCAACTTGATCCCCTGACCACCGGCGTAGGCGCCGACGTACGACTCGACCGTCAGGACCATGCCGGCTTCGAGCACGCCGTCGTAGCCGCCTGCATCCCAGTCCGCGGGGAACTTGATGTCCGGCCATTCATCGCATTGGCCGACCCCGTGGTACAGACAGGAGTAGTGCCGGTACTCGTCGACAGGCGGCATCCACGCCCCGTGGGTCAGTTCGCGGAAGGTCCGGCCCGGGGTGAGGAGGTCGATGTTGCGTGTGACCTGCTCAACTGCCAGTTCGTGGACGTGTCGTTGCTGAGGCGTCGGTGCCGCATCGCCACATATCCAGGTGCGGGAGATGTCGGTCATCATCCCGTAGGCACCCACCAGGTCGGTGTCGAACGCGACGAAGTCGCCGTTCTCTACCACCCGGCTGCTGCACTCCTGGAACCACGGGTTGGTGCGTGGCCCCGACACCAGCAGGCGGCATTCCATCCACTCGCCGCCCCGGGCCAGCATCTCCGCCCATAGAACGGCCCACAGCGCCTGCTCGGTCATACCCGGTTCCATGGTCTCGAACATCTTCTGGCACGAGATCCGCGTGGCCTCGATGGAACATCGCATGGCGGCGAGTTCGTCAGGGCCCTTGACTGCCCGCGCCCTCTCCATGACGGCCATTCCGTCGGTGAGTACCAGGCCCTCTGCGACGAGAGCAGTGGATCCCGCCGGCGGGATCACGTCGACGGCCAGCCGGTTGTTGCCACCACCGTGGGTGCGGACCAGATCGGCTATCTCGGCTGCGAATTTCGTTGCACGCTCGTCGACACGGGTGCCGGCAGGGAAGTATGTGAAGGTCGTCGTCGGCCGGACCTCGTCGATCAACGGGTTGTGGGCAGACAGGAACTCACAGGCCTGGTAGTCGAACAGGATCAGCGGTCCGTCGGTCGCAACGAACGCCCAGCGGGCGTGGTTGTGGGTGAACCACATCTGCATGTTCGGCGAGTTGGTGGCATACATCTGGTTGAGCGGGTCAAAGAGGAGCACCCCGGCCACATCCTCGACGGCCAGCCGTTCCTGGATGCGATTCAGGCGGTAGCGCTGCATCTCATCCAGGTCCGGGAGTTCCAGCCCGGCGGCAACCCACTCGGAGACGGCCGGTTCCCCGGGACCCATGACGATGCGGTTACCGATAGTTGCTGCGCGCTGAACCAGGGGGTCGTTGGGGTCCTCTGGTCTCGTGCCGGGTGCTCCCATTGCGTTAGCCCCCTGGTCAGGAGCGCATGCGCTTTCCAGCCGGGTCAAACAGCGGCTCAGCAATGCGCCTGGCCAGCCTTCTCACGCCCACCACCTCGATCTCGAAACCCTCGTCGGCATCGGCGAGACCGGCAGGTACGTAACCGAGGGCGCAGGAAGCTTTCGACCAGTGTGCGTAGCCACCCGAGGTGACCCAGCCGACGACCTCTTCGTTGTGCCAGATGGGTTCGTTGCCTATCACGTCAGCGTCGTCAACGTCGACGGTGAAGGCTGTGAGCAGGCGGTCAGCCCCGGCTTCATGCGAGGCGGCAGCGGCCTTCCGGCCAATGAAATTACCCTTGTCCAACTTTACAAACATTCCCATCCGCGCCTCCCACGGCGTGTAGATGGGTCGGTACTCGGTGGCCCAACCTCCGAAGTTCTTGTCGAACCTCATGCTGTTTAGGGCGTTCAGGCCGAACAGGCGCAGGTCGTGTTCCGCTCCTGCCTCCGTGAGCATGTCGAACAGGCGGGCCTGCAGCGATGCCGGCACCCAGATCTCGTAGCCCAGGTCGCCTGTGAAGGTGATGCGACCAACGAGGGCCGGAACCACGCCGAGCGACATCGGGCGGATGTCGAGGAACCTGAACGCATCGCCGGACACGTCCTCTTCGGCTACCGACGCCAGCAGGTCGCGCGATGCCGGTCCGGCGATGGAGAGGCCTGTCAGCTCATTGCCCAGGGGCCGGTAGCCGGCACCGTCGCCGAAGTCGTCGAGGTGCTCCCTGAACCAGCGCTCGTGGTACCCGTCGGCGATGCCCGATCCCAGCACCAGAAACCGCTCGTCGTCTCCGAGGGCGGTGGGAAGTGCCGCAATGGTGAAGTCGCCGATGAGCATGCCCTGGTGGTTCAGCATCGGGGTCAGGGCCATGCGACCTTCGGCTGGAATGTGGTTTGCCATGATCCGGTCCAGGAATTCCCGTGCTCCCGGGCCTGAGAACTCGTGCTTGGCAAAGCCAGTGGTCTCGATCATGCCGACGCCCTCGCGTACACCCCTGACCTCGTCAGCAACCACCTCGAAGGCGTTGGAGCGTCGGAAGGTGACGTCCTCGACGGGGTCCTCTCCGGGCCTCTGGAACCACATGGCCGTCTCCAGGCCGTAGTAGGCACCCCACACGGCGTTTGCCTCAGTCAGGCGCCCGTGGATGGGTGAGGTGAAGAGTGGCCGACCGGCGGGTAGCTCCTCGTTGGGGAATGAGATTCGGAAGCGACGGCTGTAGTTCTCCTGAACCTTGGCCCGCGTATAGGCCGGGGTGGTCCAGTCTCCGTAGCGGGCCACGTCCATTCCCCAGACGTCGAACCCCGGATCGCCGGTGGTTATCCAGTTGGCCACTGCAAGGCCCACACCGCCACCCTGGCTAAGGCCTGCCATCACACCACAGGCCACCCAGTGTCCGCGTTGGCCGCGGATGGGCCCGATCAACGGGTTTCCGTCGGAGGCGAACGTGAACGGCCCGTTGATGACCTGCTTGATGCCGACCTTGTTGAAGATAGGAAAGTGGGCAAAGCCCACCTCGAGAGACGGAGCGATCCGATCCAGGTCGGGGGAGAGCAACTGTGAGCCGAAGTCCCATGGAGTCTCCTTCGTCTGCCACGGAACGCCTGCCTGCTCATAGGTGCCCAGTAAAAGGCCGCCGGCCTCGGCGCGGGTGTAGATCTCGCCGCCGAAGTCGACGGCACCGCGGCCGTGTCCGTCGGTTGAGTCCAGCCAGGACCGCAACTCGGGGATCTCCTCGGTCAACAGGTACTGGTGCTCCATGGCGAGGATCGGAAGTTCGATGCCACACATGCGGCCTACCTCGCGAGCCCACAGGCCGCCGCAGTTCACGATGTGTTCGGCGTTGATGGTTCCGTTCTCGGTAACCACATCCCAGGTGCCGTCGGCGCGCTGGACGATGTCTTCGGCCCATGTGTTCCTGTAGATCTCGGCACCGGCCTTGCGGGCACACGCCGCGTAGGCGTGTGTCACCCCGGACGGGTCGACGTGGCCGCCTACCGGGTCGAACATGGCGCCCACGAAGAACTCCTCCTCCATGTAGGGGAGGTGCTCCTTGGCTTCGGCCACCGAGATCAACTCGGTGTCCATTCCGAGGTAGCGGCTACGGGCGTGGACCATCTTTAACCAGTCCATGCGCTCCTCGGTCTCTGCCAGCATCAGCTCGCCGGTCAGGTGTATTCCGCACGGCTGGCCCGACCTTTCCTCCAGGTCCTTGTAGAGCTGGATCGTGTAGCGCTGAAGGGCAGCCACGTTCGGATCGCCGTTGATGGTGTGCATTCCACCTGCCGCGTGCCAGGTGGAACCGGCGGTGAGTTCCTTGCGCTCGACGAGCACCACGTCGGTCCAGCCGGCCTCGGTGAGGTGGTAGAGAACGCTGCATCCGACGACACCTCCGCCGATCACAACCACCTTTGTCTGCTGCTTCATGATCCTGGCTCCTTGTGGGATTGCACTGCTCAGTAGTCAGTCTCGACGCCGCCTTCGGCTACCCGCCGGGCTACGAACTCGTCGAGCTCAGCACGGATTGTGGAGTCCATCGGAGGCTCCTCGTGGGAGTCCAGAAGCTGACGGGCCAGCTTTTCGGCCCGCTGATGGGCCTCGACGCGGCCGCCTTCATTCCAGCTCTCGAAGTTGCGCCAGTCCGAGACCATTGGCTGGAAGTGCTCGGTGGTGTAGCGCTCCTGGGTGTGGGAGGTACCGAAGTAGTGCCCGGCGGGGCCGACCTCGGCGATGGCCTCAACGGCAAGTGTGGCGTCGTCGACCGTGATCGGTTTCAGCATGGCCGCGACCATGTTCAGGTTGTCGGCGTCTATGACCATCTTCTCGTACGAGGTCAAGAGGCCGCCTTCGAGCCAGCCGGCACCGTGGAGCAGCAGGTTGACTCCGCCCATGACCGCTCCCCACAGGGAGAACACGCTCTCGTATGCAGCCTGGGCGTCGACGCTGTTTGAGGCGTTCACGTTCGAGGACCGGTAGGGGAGGCCGTAGCGTCGGGCCAGCTGGCCTCCGATCAGGCATGCCTGCCAGTACTCGGGGGTGCCGAATGCAGGGGCGCCAGAGCGCATGTCGACGTTGGAGGTGAAGCCCCCGTAGATGACCGGTGCCCCGGACTTCACGACCTGGGTGTAGGCGATGCCGGCGAGGGCCTCAGCGTTCTGGAGTACCAGTGCGCCGGCCACTGTTATCGGCGCCATTGCGCCGGCCAGGGTGAACGGGGTGATGACGATCACCTGGTTCCGGGCCGACATCTCCTGAATGCCGTGGAGCATCACCGTGTCGTAGCGCAGCGGCGTGCTCGCGTTGATGACGGAGATGATCGACGCCTGTTCGTCGATGGTGGAGTCGCTGACGTCCCTGGCGATACGGGTCATCTCGATGGCGTCGATGTTGCGCTGTCTGCTGAGGCTGTAGACGAACGGTGGCTTGTCAGAGAGCGTGAGCATGTCGTGGGTGGCGTGGAGGTGCCGGACCGATGGGTGCAGGTCCATCGGTTCCACGGGGTAACCGGCTGAGGTGTGGATGATGTTGAGTACCTGGCCCAGCTTGATCAGGTCGCGGTAGTCGTCGCGGTTGCCGTCGCGCCGGTCACGGCCCAGGCCGGTCACGAACGGCGGGCTAGCCACCGACGTGGTGGTGATGTAGTCACCGCCCATTGTCAGGTTCCGCTCGGGCCGTAGCCCGTGGAGGGTGAACTGCTCTGGTGCGGTCGCTACCAGGTTGAGGACCAGGTCCGGGTCGAAGCGGACCCGGTCCCCATCCACGTCTGCTCCTGCCTCGGCCAGCTGCCGGCGTGCCGTCTCATCCAGAAAGTCGATACCTGTCTCTGCAAGGACTCGCAGGGATGCCAGATGGATTGATTCCAGTTCGTCTTCGGACACCGCCCTGATCGGGTCCAGGCGCATCCGCGGTTGTTCAAACGACGGCTGGTCTGTGGCCACGTTGCGGGTTCTGGGCCTTGCACCTTCCCGTGCACTCCTGCCGCGACGTGTCACCGAGAACCGCCCCCCGCCCCCCGGTAGCCGAGTTCAGCTGAAACTCTGTCTGCCCGGTCGAGAACCTGTGCGGCTACGTCTGAGGCCGTATCCGGTTGCGGGAACCGGTAGCTGGGCCCGTAGGTGTACAGGGCACCCACGGCGTTGCCGCGTGCATCGAGGATCGCGGCAGCGCAACTCGACAGGCCCTCCACGTACTCGCCGTGGGTCCAGATGACACGCCTGCGACGGACATCGTTGATCAGAGATCGGAGGGCGTCCGGGTCCACGACGGTGTGGTCGGTGAATGTCGGCAGGCTGCCGGCTAGGAAGGCCTCTACCTCGGCTTCGGGCCAGGTTGCCAGGATTACGAAGCCGGCTGATCCGGCATGCAGGGGAACCCGGGTTCCTGTCCAGTCCTCAGCCTGAATTGGCTTTGGTGAATCGACCTGACGGACGGTCACCACCTCATTGCCCACGACCGTTGAGATGCATGCCGCCTCATCCAGGTCGGCTGCCATTGCTGACAGGTGGTGTTCGGAGGCGGTTAGCAGGTCTGTTCCAAGATCCAGCGATTCGCCCATGCTGCGCACGAGCGAGCCGATTCGGTAGGAGCCGTCAGTGCTGCGCTTCACTGCCTCGGCGCCCTCGAGGGTGCCGAGAATGCGTGCTGCCGTGCTGACGGGAAGGTCCGTCCGCCGGGCCAGGTCGACGAGGCCACCCGGCTGGCGTGCCGCCTCCTCCATGAGGGAAAGGGCGCGTTCAATGCTCTGTACAGAATTCATGCCGGGAGTAGATTACCGAAATGTGGGAACCTGTCAAGATATTGCTGCTAAGCGGCAATCGCCCAGTGGGAGAGGGTCAGGTCGGAAGGTTCTCCGAGGTTGGCTGAGGCTCGAGGTCCGGGGTCAGGTGCAGTTCGTCGCCCTCGTAGGGGTGGGCCCTCGCGACATCTTCGTCCAGCACCACACCCAGTCCGGGCTCGCCGGACGGTATGACCATCCCGTCCTCCCACCTGATCGGAGTCTCCAGGAGGTCGGCGTGGAAGCCACCCCAGTCGTCGATCGACTCCAGGATCAGGAAGTTCGGAGAGCAGGCCGCAAGGGTGATGTTGGCGGCAGCCACGACGGGTCCGCAGTAGCAGTGCGGTGCCACCAGAGCCTGATGAACCTCGGCCATCGAGGCGATCTTCTTGCCCTGGAGGATGCCACCGCTGCGCCCCAGGTTGGGTTGGAGGATCGACGCCGCCCCTGCCCGGAGGACAGCTGCGAACTCGCCTGCGGTCGTGAGACGTTCGCCGGTGGCGATGGGGATCGTGGTTCCGGATGCCACTCTCGCCATGCCGTCTACGTCGTCTGGGGGAACCGGCTCCTCGAACCAGAGGGGGTCGTAGGCCTCGAGGCGTCTCGCCATGCGCAGCGCACCTGACGGGGTGAACTGCCCATGGGTTCCAAACAGCAGGTCGGCCCTGTCTCCGACCGCTTCCCTGATGGCCGCTGTGTAGCGCTCTGACAGGTCAAGGCGCTCCAGGGAGGGCTGGCGGCCGTCGAACACCGTGTAGGGCCCTGCCGGATCGAACTTCACAGCAGTGAAACCCCGCTCGACCTCGCGGACGGCCTGCTCTGCTGCCAGCACGGGATCGGTGTATAGGTTCGGTCCGTCCTTCGGTGCGTAGGCGTCTTCATCCTGGGGGTACAGATAGGTGTAGGAGCGCAGGCCCTCATGAACCCGACCGCCGAGCAGGTCGTAGATAGGCCGGCCGGTCTCCTTGCCGATGATGTCCCAGCAGGCCATCTCGAGGGCGCTGATCACACCGCACAACGTCGGATCAGGCCGTAGCGAGTAGCCACTTCCGATCGCCCGGCGCCAGAAGGACTCCACATTGAAGGGGCTCTCGCCGACAAGATGGCGTCTGGCGACGTCCTCGATCATCTCGGCGACTATGTGGGGCCCGACAGTTGCCACATACGCCTCGCCGACGCCCTTCACCCCGCCGTCTGTGGTGAGGGTGACGAAGATGAAGTAGCGGCCGCCGTGGCGTGGCGGTGGGTTGCCGACAACGAAGGTCTCCACGTAGACGACCTTCATCTTGTGGAGTCCCCGGTGTGGCCTGAGTGGTCGAAGACGACGACCGTCCTTATTGCCTCGCCGCTCCGGGCTTCAGCGAAGGCGGTGTCGATGTCGTCGAGGCTGTGCGTTGACGTGACCATGCTGTCGAGGTCCAAGAGACCGGCAAGGTACTGGTCGACCAGGCGGGGAACGTCCTCAGCCAGGCGGGCGGTGCCCATCTTGGAACCCAGGATTCTCTGGTTTGCAACAGCCAACAGTCCCGGGTCTATGTTGATCTTCACGCCCTCGGCTGGAATCCCCACGAGAACCAGGGACCCCATGCGGTCAAGCTGGTCTGCGGCACCGGCAAAGGCCCCAGGTGCAGCCGTAGTGACGAACACGTGGTCTGCCAGACGACCACCTGTCGCCTTGGTCAGGAGTTCGGCGATTCCGTCGGGTCCTGTGGCGTGCGTGGCGCCGAATCCGAGTGCTGCCTCCTGTTTCGTCGGAAGGGGATCGACGGCGATGATCGGATCGGCACCTGCCAGTCGGGCTCCCTGAATCACACTAAGGCCGACTCCTCCACATCCGATGACGACGACAGCGTCCTCAGCTCCGACCTGGGCCGTATTCGTGACGGCTCCCACCCCTGTGAGGACCCCGCACCCAAGGAGGGCCGCCGCTTCGGGCGGCACGGTGTCCGGGAAAGCCGCCACCTGGGAACAGTGGACGACCACCTGTTCGGCAAACGCTGCAGTGCCCAGGCCGTGGGTCACCGGTTCACCGTCGAGGTCCGACAGCGGACTTCTGTGTAGGAGGGCCAGGTCGCCGGTGCAGGCGACATCGTGGCCGCGTTGGCATGCCCGGCAATTGCCGCATGCACGGATCAGCGAGACGACAACCCGGTCACCGGCAGCGACGTTGTCGACGCCCTCGCCAAGCTCAACGACACGACCTGCTGCCTCGTGGCCCAGAACCACGGGAAAGTCAATCGACCAACCACCGTCGAGGAACATGAGGTCCGAGTGGCATACGGCGCAGGCGTCGATGGCGACCCTCACCTCATCGGCACCTGGTGCAGCCAGGAGGAGTTCCTTGATTGACGTGGCCATGCCGACGCCACGACTAACTGCTGCACGAACCTTGACCTCGCCGTTCCCCGACATGGCGCGCACGCTAGTCAACGGTGGGCCATCCGGATAGCGGGAAGGGGCTCAGCCGAGGACGATCTCGGCGACCTGACGAAGGTCGTCGGGGCTGCGGGTGGCAACGTTGAGCATCGTGACCGGGCTGTCCTCCCATGCCTTTAGGCGGTCACGGATCCGCTCAGGTGGACCGACCAGGCTGATCTCGTCAGCGAACTCGGTGGGAACCGCCGCCACTGCCTCCTCACGCCTCCCCGCCAGGAACAGGTCCTGGATGCGGTGGGCCTCCTCTTCGAAGCCCATTCTCGCCATCAGCCGCGTGTGGTAGTTCTGGCCCTTGGCCCCCATGCCGCCTATGTACAGAGCGATGTTGGTCTTCACCGGGACAAGCCCCGCCTCGACGTCGTCGGTCACCTGGAGGACCACGTAGACAGCGATCTCAAAACCCTCACGTCGACCGGCGATGTCGTCGGCGTATACCTCGGGTCGGTACGGCGAGTAGTAGAGCGGCAACCAGCCATCGGCGATCTCACATGTCTGTGTCACGTTCTTCGGGCCCTCGGCACCGATGAATATCGGTATGTCGGAGCGCAAGGGGTGGGTCATCACCTTCAGCGGCTTGCCCAGGCCCTGGGAACCATCGCCCGTGTAGGGGTGCTGGTAGAACTCCCCGTCATAGGACAGGTGGCTCTCACGGGCGAATGCCGACCGGAGCACCTCGACGTATTCGCGGGTACGGGCCAGGGGTCGTCTGGACGGTTGCCCGTACCAGCCCTCGACAACCTGTGGCCCGGAGACTCCCAACCCCAGGATCAGCCTGCCGTTGGAGAGGTGGTCCAGCGTGACTGCGTGCATAGCAGTGGCGGTGGGCGTACGCGCAGCCAACTGGACGATGCCGGTTCCCAACCTGATCCGCTCGGTGTGGGCTGCCAGATAGACAAGTGGAGAGAATGCATCTGAGCCCCATGACTCGGCGCTCCACACAGTGTCGAATCCGAGCCGTTCCGCCTCCTGGGTCAGCGAGACCAGGTCAGATGGCGGCCTCGCCCCCCAGTAACCCCAGACCAGCCCAAGTTGCACGACTGGATTCTGGTACACCCCGCGTTCCGGATCCAACCCGGCCCTGTACCGTTCGCCGTGGTGGGGCATTACCGGGGAGTACAGCAGTGGGTGAGCGACCGATCATCGAACCCTTCCGGGTTCACACCGTCCAGGCAATCTCGATGCCGTCCCTGGAGGTCCGTGAAGAGGCCCTTAGGCGGGCCGACTACAACCTGTTCGGCTTGAGGGCCGACGAGGTCACCATCGATCTGCTCACCGACTCCGGCACGGGAGCGATGTCCACGAAACAGTGGGCCGGAATGATGCTTGGCGACGAGTCCTATGCCGGAAGCCGCTCCTTTTTCCGGTTCGAGGAGGTTGTGCGCGACCTGACGGGGTTCAGCGAGGTGATACCGACCCACCAGGGTCGGGCCGCGGAGAAGATCCTCTTCTCTGTGCTGGTCGACGAAGGCCAGGTCGTCATTAACAACAACCACTTCGACACCACCCGGGCAAACGTTGAGTACAGGGGTGCCGAAGCCAGGGACCTGGTTGCCGCCGAAGGGAGCGATCCGGCCCTGGTGGCACCGTTCAAGGGAAACATGGACATTGCTGCACTCCGCTCGTCGCTGGAGGCCGACGGAGACCGGATCCCACTGGTTCTGGTGACCATTACGAACAACGCCGGTGGGGGTCAGCCGGTTTCAATGGCCAACCTGAGGGCTGTTCGTCAGGTGTGTGACGAGTATGACGTGCCGTTCTTCCTGGATGCCTGCCGGTTCGCTGAGAATGCCTGGTTCATCAAGACCCGTGAGGAGGGGTACGCGGACAGGACGCCGAAGGAGATCGCACAGGAGATGTTCTCGCTGGCCGACGGTTGCACCATGTCGGCCAAGAAGGACGGCCTGGCCAACATCGGGGGATTTCTGGCGCTCAACGACGAGCGGGTGGCGTCGGAGTGTCGCAACCTCCTGATTCTAACTGAGGGCTTTCCCACCTACGGAGGCCTTGCCGGTTACGACCTCGAGGCCATCGCACAGGGCCTCGTCGAGGTGCTCGACGAGGACTACCTTCGGTACCGCACCCGGTCGGTGGAGTACCTGGCCGAGAAGGTGGCTGCCGGCGGCGTTCCGATCGTGCAACCACCTGGTGGTCATGCAGTCTTCGTTGACGCCGGGGCGTTGCTGCCGCACATCCCGCCGCACGAGTATCCGGCCCACGCGTTGGCTGTCGAGTTCTACCGGGAGGGGGGGGTCCGTGGAGTCGAGTTGGGGTCTTTGGCGTTCGGTGTGCCGCAGCAGGATGGCAGCGAGGTCCCGGCGGCAATGGAACTGGTTCGCCTGGCCATTCCCCGACGGATGTACACGCAGAGCCACATCGACTACGTGGCAGAGGTAGTGCTGGACGTGGCTGCCAGAGCCGCCTCAATCGGCGGGTACCGCATTGTCGAGCAGGCGCCCTGGTTGAGGCATTTCACGGCCAGGCTGGAGCCGGTAGTTGCGGGTTCGGATGGGTGACACGTTCCCGAGGCAGTCGGCGCGAACGCGTCGGTTTACCTGTGGTCAGCCGCGTAGCGTCTCGGTTGCCGATGACGGCAGGCGCGTTCTGTTCCTCCGCTCGGACGGTGGCGATGACTCGGTCAACTGCCTGTGGGTTCTTGATCCCGCCACGGGTGAGGAGCGCCTCGTAGCCGACCCGCCGGCCCTCCTCCGGGAAGACGGAGATGGCCTGCCACCAGCTGAGCTGGAGCGTCGCGAGCGGACACGAGAGCTGGGTTCCGGAATCGTCGCCTACGACGCACTGCCCGATCTGGCACGTGCCTGCTTTGTGCTGAATGGCCGGGTGTTCCTTGCCGACCTGGATGGTGATGGACGGGTGGTCGAGATGTCCTCGTCGGGTGATGCGTTCGATCCGCACATCTCACCTGACGGCATGTCGGTCGCCTACGTGTCCGGCAGGGGTATTCGGATCACCGGGCCTGCCGGCGACCACCGCCTGATCGGTGGAGCAACCGAAACGGTCTCATGGGGGTCAGCCGAGTTCGTGGCCGCCGAGGAAATGGGACGCACCCGTGGGCACTGGTGGGCGCCCGATGGTGAACAGGTCCTGGCGACACGCGTCGATGTCGGCGGGGTCGGGGAGTGGTGGATCTCGTCACCGGTGGAGCCCGCAGCCCCGCCACGGTCCGTCCGCTATCCCGCGGCCGGAACCGCCAACGCCGAGGTCGGCCTGGCCCTGGTTACCCTTGATGGCGCGACGACCGATGTGCATTGGGGTGGCGGTCCCGATGGTGAGTTCGAGTACCTGGCTGGCATTCGCTGGGCTGTCGGCGAACCCCTGACCCTCACAGTGCAGACCCGTGACCAGCGGACCTTGGCTGTCCTGACCGTCGACCCCGATTCTGGTGACACGACGGAGCACTACCGGATCATTGATGAGCACTGGGTCGAGTTGGTTCCGGGGTCTCCCCGGTGGTGGGAGGGTTCCCTCCTCACAGTCGAGGACCGCGCCGACACACGCTGCCTTTTTCTTGACGGCGAGGCCCTGTCGCCCGATGGCCTCCAGGTCCGGTCAATTCTGGGTGTTGCCACCAGCGGCGTGCTTGTGCAGGCATCGACGGACCCGTTGGACGTCGACGTTGTGAGGGTCGGGCGTGACGGTTCCGTCGAGTCGGTCTCTGCAGGTGGCGGAGTGCGTTCGGCTGTTCCGGGAGGTGGGCTGGTGGCCGTGTCACTGTCGGATCTGGACGGGACGTTGCTGGAGGTATCAGGTCGACCGGTGGCCTCGCTGGCCGAGGAACCACTTGTCTCGCCCCGCCCCGGTTTCCACGTGGTCGGTGAGCGTGCCATCAGGACGGCTGTGCTGTTCCCGGACGACCACGACGGTTCGCCCCTGCCGGTGCTCGTTGATCCATACGGTGGCCCCCATGCCCAGCGGGTGCAGCGGACCCGCACCCAGTACCTGACCTCGCAGTGGTTCGCCGACCAGGGGTTTGCCGTTGTGGTCGCTGACGGGCGCGGAACGCCGGGGAGGGGACCGGCGTGGGAGCGGGCCGTGGCCGGTGACCTTGCAGGCCCGGTTCTCGACGATCAGGTTGACGCCCTCCTCGCCATGGGTGCGACCGATGACCGGCTTGACCTGTCCAGAGTCGCGCTACGGGGGTGGTCCTTCGGTGGCTACCTGGCGGCACTCGCGGTGCTGCGCCGGCCCGACGTGTTCCACGCAGCGGTGGCTGGAGCACCGGTGACGGACTGGTGCCTCTACGACACCCACTACACCGAGCGCTATCTGGGTCACCCGGACACCAACCCGGAGGCCTACGAGCGGACCGACCTGTGTGCCGATGCTGCGTCGCTGACGAGACCCCTTCTGCTCATCCACGGCATGGCCGACGACAACGTGCTGGCAGCCCACACGCTCGCCCTGTCCCGCGCCCTGCTGGAGGCCGGGAAGCCGCACAGCGTGTTACCGCTCTCGGGGGTGACCCACATGACCCCCCAGGAAGAGGTGGCCGAGAACCTCCTGCTCGTGCAGTTGGACTTCCTCCGTCAGGCCCTTGACCTAGATCCGTCATCAGCCTGAGGCATCTCCCCCCGGTGGGCCATCGCCGGGTACGGCCGTCGAGGGGAGCTCGAAGGCCCGCACCCGACACTGGCCTGGGCGGTGAAGAGATGGTTAGACAGAAGTCCAGCCGCCGTCGACCAGCAGTATGTGGCCCGTCATGTAGGAGCCAGCGTCGGAGGCAAGTAACAGCAGCGCACCGTCCAGTTCGTGGGCCAGGCCACCCCGACCCATCGGGGTCCCGGACTCGACGTAGGCGATGCCAGAGTTGTCGTGGAACATGGTGTCGCTGTTCATTTCCGTCTCGAACCATGCCGGCGCCAGGGCGTTGACCCTGATGTTCTTTCGTGCCCACTGGGTAGCCAACTCGCGGGTGAGGTTGTGGAGGCCACCCTTGGCGGCCGCGTATCCGGCCAGGCGGAGTCGGCCGCCAGACCCCTCGCCCAGTATCGACCCCAGGTTCACCACGGCCCCCGGATGGTCGTTGGCTATCCACCAGCGTGCGGCCCGGCGGGCCAGTTCATAGGGGGCGATCAGATCCACCTCGATTTCGTGGCGGAAGCCTTCGATGTCGTCATCGACTGCGGGAAGCACGCGTGAGATACCGGCGTTGTTGACGAGCACGTCGAGTCGGCCGTAGCTGTCGACTGTCGTGTCGATGAGGTGTTGGGGTCCATCGGGGTCGGCCACGTCGACTGCCACGACGAGCGCATCTGGAAGGTCGGAGGCAAGGGCCTCCAGACGGTCGGCCCGACGTGCAGCCAGGACGACCTTTGCACCGACTCCGGCCAGGACCCTCGCAAAGCGTTCTCCGAGACCCGAGCTGGCACCGGTGACGATGGCGACCCTGCCGTCGAGTCGGAAGCGGTCAAGGGCGGTGTCTGGAGTGGGGTCGGCAGCCATGGGCTCTGAGGCTACGCCGGATGGACGGTGATCTCGGTGGCCTTGACAGCAGCCCACACGCTGGCGCCGGGTACCAGGCCCAGCACCTCGACGGCTGCGGGGGTCACCTCGGCCACGATCGGCAGGGGACCGTCCAGCACGACCCGCACCCGGTCAAAGGCTGGCTGCAGTTCTGTGACCGTCGCCTCCCAGACGTTGCGGGGGCTGCCGTCGGGTGCTGTGCGGTGCAGTGCGACGGCTACGGGTGGTACGACGAGGTGGACCGGTCCTGTCGCCGGTTCGCCGAGCACCACGATGGTGCCATCGGTCGTAGTCGCCGTTCTGCCGTTGGCTGCAGCTGCAATCGTGTTCAGACCGGCCAGGGATGCGGCATAGCGCGTTCTGGGCCTCGTTCGTACCTCCACGGGGCTGCCAGCATGTGTTACGTGGCCGTTCTCGAGGATGACGATCCGGTCGGCGGTGGTGGCCGCTTCCACCGGGTCGTGGGTGACCAGCAGAGTGGCCCGGTCGCCACGGTCCTCAATGAGGCTGTCGATCAGGTGCCTCGAGTCGATGTCGAGGGCGGCTGTCGGCTCATCCAACAGGAGCACCTTCGGGTCGGCTGCAACGGCTCGCGCCAGGGCCACCCGTTGGGCCTGGCCGCCAGAGCACGCATCTGGCTTTCGGTCGGCCAGCTCAGTGATGCCCAGCACCTCGAGCAGCTGCTCGACACGTTCTGGCGTTGCCCGCGGGCTGAACCCCACGTTCTGTTTCACCGTGAGGTGTGGAAACAACAGACAGTCCTGGGGTACCCAACCGATCGAACGCCTGTGTGACTCAATGAACACGCCCTCCCCGGGTACATCCGTGGTGCTGCCTGACAGGTCCAGGCGTCCGCCGGTGAGGGGTAGCAGGCCCGTAAGGGCACGGAGCAGGCTGGTTTTGCCTGCACCGTTTGGGCCGAGCAGGGCAACGGTTTCACCGGGTTCGATGTTCAGTTCCACATCGAGCATCAGGTCGCCTGCCCGTGTCGTGCCGGCCAGGTGGACGGCGCTCACTGCTCCCGCCTACGTACCGGCATCCACCGGTCACGCATCGGGATGAGCACCGCCAACGACACGATCAGCATCACAAGGCTGAGGGCCATGGCTTCCTCGGTGTCTGACTCAAGTGCCAGGAAGGTGGCGAGGGGGAGGGTCTGGGTGCGTCCCGGCAGGTTGCCGGCGAAGGTGATGGTGGCGCCGAACTCTCCGAGCGCACGGGCCCAGGCCAGGGCCATTCCGGCTCCCATGGCTGGAAGGAGTCGTGGAAGTGTGATCCTGCGCAGCACCCTCATGGGCTCGGCTCCCAGCGTGCCGGCCATCTGCTCCAGGTCATCGGTACCTGATTCGAGGGCCCCTTCGACGGCGATCACGTAGAACGGCAGTGCCACAAAGACGGCTGTCACGACTGCCCCGAGGGTCGTGAACGGAAGGGTCAGGCCGAACCACTGGTCCAGCCACTGGCCGATCAGGCCTCGTCGACCCAGGGCGAATAGCAGCGCAGTGCCGCCCACGACAGGCGGTAGGACCATTGGCAGGAGAACCAGTGCCCTGACGATGCGACGGCCCGGCATGTCGACCCGGGCCATGGTCCAGGCCAGCGGGGTTCCGATTACGACGACAACCAGTACGGCGATGACGCTTACCAGGAGCGAGAGCAGCAGGGGTTGGATGACGCTGTCGCGGCTGAGCAGTTCGTCCAGCGATGACCAGGGCGTGCGTTGGAGCAGTCCGACCACGGGTAGTGAAATGAAGATGACTGCCACGGTTGCAACCGCCAGGATCGGGCGTGGGGCGCGCATCAGTCGGGTTCTCCGGTGGCGAAGCCGTGCCTGGTGAGGATCCCCTGAGCGACAGGTGAGGTCAGAAACGCCAGGAACGGAAGCGCTCGGTAGGTCCTGGCGCCAGCTGTGTAGGTCACACAGGGGCAGGCTTCGGGCTGTTGCCAGGCGGGCTGGACTTCCGGCTCTGAAGCCACATCGGTGGCGTAGACGATTCCAACGTCGGCCTCACCCAGGGAGAGCCTGGAGAGCACGGCCCGGACGCTGATCTCTTGTGAGTCTGCGTTGATTGTCGAGTTCATTCCCGAGGTGGCGGCTCCACAGGGGACGGTCTCGGCGCAGATGACCACCCGCAGGTCATCTCGGGCCAGGTCGGCGAGGCTAGAAACCCCGGCTGGATTGCCTGCAGGTACGGCCACGACAAGCCGGTTGGAGGCGAAGTTGACTGGCCGGTCCCTCGTTCCAACCTGTTCAAGCAGTCGGGCATCGGCCGTGAGGAATGCATCTGCCGGGGCGCCGTCGCGGAGTTGGGCAGCCAGGTGGTTCGACCCGCCGAACACTGTCGTGATGGTGGCTCCGGTCTCGTTCTCGTATTCCGTTGCCAGGTCGGGGAGCACATCGGTCAGCGACGAGGCGGCGAAGACCGTGAGGTCGTTGGTGTCCGATCCGCTGCAGGCGACCGCGGTGGCGAGGAGGACAGCCACCAGAAGACCCCTCACTGGGGGCGTTCCACGACCACGTTGGTGGCTTTTACGACGGCGACGGCCAGCACACCGGGTTCAAGGCCGAGGTCGTCGACTGCCTCAGCCGAGATGAGCGACACGACACGGTGGGGCCCGGCCTGGATCTCGACCTGTGCCATCACACCGTCCTTGAGAACCCTTGTGACAAGGCCGGTGAAGCGGTTCCGTGCGGAGACGGCCCTTCCATCGTTGTCGGGCTCGTCGGCCAGTTCCTGTGCCAGGCGTGCCAGGTCGGGGCCGTCAACCAGGCGGTGGCCGCCATCGGTCCTGGATGCTGTCAGGCGCCCGGCGTCGACCCAGCGCCTGATGGTGTCGGGGCTCACACCCAGCAGATGCGCTGCTTCACCCATTTTGAACGTGTGCATGCCAGATAAGTTATCTTAATATCTTGCATATTGTAGAGTCGTGCCTGCTTCTCGCCGGGTGTCAGCCAGCGGTTAGTGTTTGACCATGAGCCACCCTGTCAACACCGAGGAACTGCCAGAGCGACTCGCCGAGTACGGCAACGCAGCTTTTGTGGTCACCATGGGTGCTGCCGGTGCCCCCAAGGTCGTCCACGTTCCCGTCGTCTGGGACGGTGAGGCAATCCGCTGCACGCCCGGCGGCGGCACCCTGGCAAACCTGGCCACATCATCTCCCGTGACACTTGTATTTCCGGCGCCTGAGCCCGGCGCCTTCAGCATGCTCCTGGACGGTGACGGCCTCGCCGACGGGGAGGTTGCAGTGGTCACCCTCACAGGCGGCGTGCTCCACCGTCCGGCACCCGACCAACCCGGCGACGAGATCAACTGCTGACGACTCAGGCCGAGAACTCCACTGAGCCACCGACCACGGTCGCCAGGACGTCGATGTCCCTGATGGCATCGGGTTCCACCTCGAAGGGGTCGCCACCGAGCACCGCCAGGTCCGCCAACTTGCCGACCTCGAGGGTTCCCTTCTCGTGTTCCTCCATGTTCAGGTATGCCGCTGAACTGGTGTAGCCCGCCACAGCTGCATCAACGCTGGCACGCTGTTCAGGACCCAGCACCTCGCCGTCGCGGGTGGTGCGGGTGACGGCCGTCCAGATGCTGAACAGCGGGTCGATGGGGGTGACCGGTGCATCGCAGTGCAGGGCGTGGGGTATGCCGTGTGCGGCGAAGCTGGCGAGTGGATCGATTCGCTCTGCCCGCTCCGGACCGAGGAAGCGGTCGCGGTGGCGGTCCCCCCAGTACCAGACGTGGTTTGCGAATACCGATGCCAGAACGCCGAGCCGGGCCATGCGTTCCAACTGGTCCTCGCGCGCCATCTGGACGTGTTCCAGGCGGTGGCGGTGGTCGGCTCTGGGTGAGTCTTCAAGCGCCGCCTCGATTGCGTCAAGGGCGTTGTCGATGGCCTGGTCTCCGTTGGTGTGGACTGCGACCTGCCATCCGCGCCGGTGTGCGTCGGTAACCAGTTCGGTGAGTTCGGCGGCTGAGATCACCTCAGTGCCCATCACATCGGGGCGGTCGTAGTAGCCCTTGCACACGCATGCCGTGTAGCCCTGGATAGAGCCGTCGCTGATGAACTTCATGGCACCGAGCGCGAGGCGGTCACCACCGAGACCCGTCCGGAATGGAATATGGCCGGCCGTGCGCCAGATCGGGAAGAGGCGTGTCCTGACACGGAGGTCGCCCGACTCGACCGCCTGTTGGTACGCGGCGTACATGGTGGGGTGCATGACAGCGGCATCTGTCGTGCTGGTTACCCCGCGCTCCAGGCACCGGTCAGAGATGGCCCTGGCACCTGCCACCAGTTCCCCGACAGTCGCGGGCGGGATCGACGATGCCACGTTGAAGTTGGCGGTTTCGTGCATCTCGCCGGTGAGGCGACCATCGGAGTCGCGGATGAACGCACCCCCGGGAGGGTCCTCCACGGAGTCATCCACCCCGGCCTTCGCCAACATTGCAGAGTTGGCATAGGACAGGTGGCCCGAGATGTGTCGGATCAGGACCGGGTGCCGGGTGGTCGCCTCATCCAGATCGTGGAGCGTCAGGTGACGATTGTCGCCGATCAGGCTGTCGTCAAAGCCCCAGGCCTGGAGCACCTCGCCGGGAGGTGTCTTGTCTGCCCACTTGCGGAGGGCATCGACAACCTCGGCGACGGACCTGCACGGGGGCGTACCGATCTGGGGTGCTGTCATCTGGACCCCGGCCAAAAGTGGGTGCATGTGGGTCTCGATGAACCCCGGCAGCACGGTCGCCCCACCCAGGTCCACGATTTCCGTTCCCGGTCCGGCGAGGGCTTTGATGTCGTGTCGGTCGCCAATGGCGAGGATGCGACCCTTCCACGAGGCGAGCGCCTCGGCGGTGGGGTTGGCCGGCTCGAGTGTCTTGAACCCGGCGTTTACGAAGATGCGGTCTGCGGCTGTCACCGGACTCAGGAGCGCTTGTTGCGCACCTCTTCCAGGTAGGCAGCCTGGGCGGCCCGCGCCTCGGGATCGCGAAGCGCTGCGCCGAGGCCGTCACCGTCGGACCACGCCCGGCTGGTGCCGACCATCTGGCTGGTGACGGCGTTGACGTGTGCCTTGGTGGCCAGGACTGCCAGGCGTGGACGCGACGCAACCTCTTCGGTCAACTCCTCGACTGCCGCGTCCAGGTCGTCCGCCGGCACGACCCGGTTGACGAATCCGGCTGCCTTGGCTTCGGCTGCGTCGAACGGCCTGCAGGTCATTACGAGTTCCTTCGTGAGGGCAGGCCCGATCTCGCGAACCAGCCTGGGTATGCCTCCCCAGGCCAGCGGGATGCCCAGGTCGACCTCGGGAATGAAGAATCTGGTGTTGTCAGCTGCGACACGCAGGTCACAGGCCGCAGCCAGCACGAGGCCTCCACCGACCACGTGTCCGTGGAGGCGGGCTATCAACACCGGCGCCATGCGTTCGAGGGCGTCGGCCATCAGGCGGCCCGTGTCGGCTGGAATGCGGCCGCCAGCCGGGGACTGCGGCATGTCGTCCCTGAACTCGTTGACGTTGAATCCGGCGCAAAAGGCCCGGCCGCTTCCCTCAACCACTACCACCCTGAGGTCCGGTTGGTGGTCGAACCAGTCGGCTGCGGTGATGATCTCAGCCATCACCGCGTTGGTGAGGGAGTTCAGGCTGTCGGGACGGTTCAGGGTGAGCGTGGCTGTGCGACCGTCGCAGGCGATCAGCAGATGCTCGAATGTCGGAGTGTCCATGGTGCCAGTCTGGCAGTGGGCCACCCGGACCTGGCTACTCGGGCGCTGCTTCCAGCTCAACCTGGGAGGACAGCGCCTCGCCTTCTGAAAGGTTGATGTGTTCTGCCCGTGCGGCGGCAGCCACATCAGCGAGTACCGGTCGGAGCAGGTTCAGCCTGTCTGGCGTGTCGGTGATCGTGGCGGCGACAACAGGGGTGACGAGGGACCGCTTTGCGTTTGTCTTGTGCCGACGGAGTTCTGCGAGCGCGGCGGCAGCCACTTCGGCCAGTGCCGGATCACCGTCGCCTGCGGCGGCACGGATCTCGTCGGCATCGGGCCAGGCCTGTCGGTGGATGGAACCTTCCTGCCACCAGGACCAGACCTCTTCGGTCACAAACGGAAGGACAGGTGCGAACAGTCGCAGCATCGTGGAGAGGGCCATCCGTAGGGAGGCTCGGGCGGATGCCGCACCGGCCTTGTCGCCCTCGTAGGCACGGCTCTTGACCAACTCCACGTAGTCGTCGGTGAACGACCAGAAGAAGGTCTCGGTGCGCTCCAGGGACCGGGCGTAGTCGAAGCCCTCGTAGGCAGCGGTCGTCTCGGCGACCAGATCTGCAAGGCCTGCCAGCATGGCCCGGTCGAGTGGGCTGGTGACCGCTGACGAGTCGATGCTGTCGGTCTGGCCTGAATCGGAGTCGAAGCCCAGCACGAACCGGCTGGCGTTGAGGAGCTTGATGGCCAGACGCCGCCCGATCTTCATCTTCCCGTCGTCGAAGGCCGTGTCTGTACCTGGGCGACCGCTGGCAGCCCAGTAGCGCACCGCGTCGGACCCGTACTGCTCGAGCAGGCCCATTGGGGTGACGACGTTTCCCTTGGACTTGGACATCTTCTTACGGTCCGGGTCGAGCACCCAGCCGCTCAGGGCGCAGTGGCGCCAGGGCGCGGCATCCTCCTCGAGGTGGGACCTGACAGCCGTCGAGAACAGCCAGGTCCTGATGATGTCGTGGGCCTGGGGCCGCATGTCCATCGGGTAGGTGCGCGAGAAGAGGTCGTCGTCGCCGTCCCAGCCGCAGGCGATCTGGGGAGAGAGCGACGACGTGGCCCAGGTGTCCATGACGTCGGGGTCGCCCATGAAGCCGCCGGGTACGCCTCGCTGGTTCTCGGAGTATCCGGGAGCGGTGTCGCTGGACGGGTCGACCGGGAGGTCGGCCGGCTCGGGGGTGATCGGGTGGTCGTAGATGGGCTCGCCGGTGTCGTCGAGGGCGTACCAGAGTGGAAGCGGCACCCCGAAGAAGCGCTGCCGGCTGATCAGCCAGTCGCCGTTGAGGCCCTCTATCCAGTTGGTGTAGCGGGCCTGCATGTAGGGCGGGTGCCATGTCATCTCGTCGCCACGGGCGATAAGCGCCTCCTGCAGGTCGGGGTTGCGGCCGCCGTTCGTGATGTACCACTGGCGGCTTGTCACTATCTCAAGCGGCTTGTCACCCTTTTCAAAGAACTTCACAGGGTGGGTGATCGGCTCCGGTTCGCCTACGACCTCACCGGTCTCTCCCAGGATGGAGACCATCTCCTCTTGGGCTGAGAAGACGGTCTTCCCGGCCAGCCGTTGATATGCAGCCAGCCCCGCCTCGGTCCCTATGTACGTCGGGGCCTCAGCAGCGAAGCGCCCTGACCTGTCGATGACCGCTCTCACCGGCAGGTTCAATTCACGCCACCAGGTCACGTCGGTGGTGTCGCCGAACGTGCAGATCATGGCTATGCCGGTTCCCTTCTCGGGATCTGCCAGTTCATGGGCCAGCACCGGTACCTCTACGCCGAACACCGGTGTCGTGACGGAGTGGCCGAACATCGGCTTGTAGCGCTCATCGTCGGGGTGGGCGACGACCGCTACACATGAGACCAGCAGTTCCGGACGGGTGGTGGCTATCTGCACGTCTGAGCCGTCGGCGGCGTGGAATACCAGCCTGTGGTAGGCGCCGGGCCGGTCGCGGTCCTCGAGTTCGGCCTGGGCGACGGCTGTGCGGAAGGTGACGTCCCAGAGTGACGGCGCCTCCATCTGGTAGGCCTCGCCGCGGGCCAGATTCCCGAGGAAGGCACGTTGTGCAAGGCGCTGGCTGCGCTCGTCGATCGTGGCGTATGTCTGGGACCAGTCGACCGAGAGGCCCAGGTGGCGCCAGAGCGCCTCAAAGGCCTTTTCGTCCTCGGCGGTGAGGCGGTGACAGAGATCCACGAAGTTGCGGCGGCCGATGTTGATCTCGCGGCGTTTCTTGATGGCCTTCGGGTCGCCGGCGTCGGATGGTGCCTCAAAGGTCGGGTCATGTGGGAGTGAAGGGTCGCAGCGGACCCCGTAGTAGTTCTGGACCCGGCGCTCGGTTGGGAGACCGTTGTCGTCCCAGCCCATCGGGTAGAAGACCTCGCTGCCGCGCATGCGCTGGTAGCGGGCGACGGTGTCTGTGTGCGTGTAGGAGAACACGTGGCCCATGTGGAGGGACCCGCTGACCGTCGGTGGTGGTGTGTCGATTGAAAAGACCTCGTCGCGGGTCTTCATGCGGTCGAACCGGTAGGTGCCGTGTTCCTCCCAGGTCGCGTCCCAGCGGCTTTCAAGGCCCTCAAGGGTGGGCTTGTCGGGAACGGGGGTCCTACCTGTGGTTTGGTCAGTCATGGCGGTCCGAGGCTAGCGGTGTGCCCCGGTGCTCCTGCAGACCGTATGTGGTGCCCACTGGTGCTCGGCTAGCGGGCAGGTAGCCTGCGCCGCCATGGGGACGCACTCCGACCGTCGACGGAGGCGGCCAAGGGGATTCTGGGTTGTCTGGACGACGGTTGCCCTCGACCTGGTCGGCTTCGGAATCGTGATCCCGGTGCTTCCCCTGTACGCCGAGGACTATGGAGCATCACCGGCGGTTGCCACTGCGGTATTGGCCACGTTCTCGGCATTCCAGATGGCTGCTGCACCGCTGTGGGGCCGTCTGTCGGATCGGGTGGGTCGTAAGCCGGTACTGATCGTCGCCCTCTTCGGATCGGCGGCCGGGAGCCTTGTAACGGGCCTGGCTGGAGCACTTTGGGTCCTGTTCCTCGGGCGGGCGCTGGACGGTGCATCGGGTTCGTCATATGCGGTCGGTCAGGCGGCTGTTGCCGACCTCGCCGAACCCGCCGACCGACCCCGTCTGCTGGGCCTGCTGGCGGCCGCATTCGGCCTCGGCTTCGTGATCGGCCCTCTCATCGGTTCCCTGGCTGCACTCGGCAGCCGGGAGTTGCCGTTCTACGTTGCTGCGGGTCTGGCTGGTGTGAATGCACTTGTGGCCATTGTGCGCCTGCCGTTCGGCTCGGTAGCCGGGGCGTCGCCCGGTTCTGATCGCCTCGGCCCCCTTGCCGTTCTGGGCGGTGCCGGCCGTGCGATGAGGCGTCTGGCCCTTTTGGCATTTGTCGGGATGGCCGGCTTTGCGGGTTTCGAGTCGACCTTCGCCATGTTGGTGGACCGACGGTTTCCGCAGCTGGACGACCCATCCATCTACGGGCTGTTCGCTTCGATCGGCCTCGTGATGGTGCTCGTACACACGAGGCTGGTCGGGCCTGCGAACGATCGCCTCGGTACGAGCGGGGCCCTACGGGTGTCTCTGTTCCTCGTGAGCTTCGGCATGCTCGTGCTGGCATTCGGTGGGGCCTGGGTGGGCCTGACAGTTGCCCTGTTGCTGCTGGTCCTGGGCCAGGGCATGTTCGGCCCGACGCTGTCGGCAGCAACGGTCGAATCCGTCGGAGCAGATGCCAGGGGAGCTGCCCTGGGGCTCCAGCAGAGCGCCGGTGCCCTCGGACGGATACTGGGACCCCTTGGCGCCGGCATCCTGTTCGGCAGGGTGGCAACTGGTGCGCCCTATCTGGTTGGTGCCCTCCTAGCGGCATCCGCCATTTTGCTGGTGGATCGACAGGCCGGTGAGGAAGCGCCGGTTACCGGTCGGTAGCGTCACGGGACTAGTGATCTCCTACCAGCGAGGATTCCGGGATGGCCGACTTCTCCCTTGAACTGAACGACGACCAGATCCAGTTGCGGGACTGGGTGCACGAGTTTGCCGTTGACGTGATCCGCCCGGCAGCCGAGGAGTGGGACCGCCGCGAGGAGGTTCCTTGGCCCATCATCGAGGAGGCAGCCAAGATCGGCCTCTATGGCTGGGAGTTCCTGGCCGACGGCATGTACAACGACGACACCGGCCTGAACCTGATCGTGGCCATCGAGGAGCTTTTCTGGGGCGACGCCGGAATCGGAATGGCCATCATGGGTTCGGGCCTGGCCGCCGCCGGAATCGCCGCCGCCGGGACCCAGGAACAGGTAATGGAGTGGGTGCCCCAGTGTTACGGCAGTGCTGATGACGTCAAGCTGGGCGCCTTCGCTGCATCGGAGCCGGACGCCGGGTCAGACGTGTCTGCCATACGAACCCGTGCCGTCTACGACGAGGCCAGCGACGAGTGGGTGCTCAACGGGGTCAAGACCTGGATTAGCAACGGTGGAATCGCCGATGTGCATATCGTCGTGGCGGTGGTTGATCCCGAGTTGAAGAGTCGTGGCCACGCCTCCTTCGTCGTTCCTCCCGGCACGAAGGGTCTCTCCCAGGGCCAGAAGTTCTCAAAGCACGGCATCAGGGCCAGCCACACCGCCGAGGTCATCCTCGACGATGTGAGGGTGCCCGGGACCTGCCTGCTCGGCGGTAGGGAAAAGCTCGATGCCCGTCTGGCACGGGTCAGGGAGGGCAAGCCCGGCAACTCACAGGCGGCCATGCAGACGTTTGAGTCCACGAGGCCGTCGGTTGGTGCCCAGGCGGTCGGAGTGGCCAGGGCGGCATTTGAGTACTCCCGTGACTACGCGAAGGAGCGGGTGCAGTTCGGCCGGCCGATCATCCAGAACCAGGCAATCGCGTTCATGCTGGCCGACATGGCCACCGAGATCGACGCTGCCCGCCTGCTCGTCTGGAGGGCGGCCTGGTTGGCCAAACAGGGTGGCTTCATCGAGGCCGAGGGATCCAAGGCCAAGTTGAAGGCCGGCAGGGTTGCGGTCTGGACAACGGAGCGTGCAATGCAGATACTGGGTGGTGCCGGTTACGTGACCGACCACCCTGTGGAACGTTGGCACCGTGACGCAAAGATCTACGACATCTTCGAGGGCACCGAGCAGATCCAACAACTGGTGATAGCCCGTGCCCTCTCAGGCATGCGCATCGAGTAGTTGGGCCTGTCGCGGTGCTGGCACCGGGACGCAATGATCTGCGCCTGCAAACACGGCTTCGAGGGCACTGAGCAGATCGAGCACCTGGTCCAACGGACCCTCAAAGGAACTTGGGGAGACGCCAAGCAGGTTGCAACTGCAGTGCACTTCCTT
>DLRQ01000089.1 GCA_002501135.1 Candidatus Neomicrothrix sp. UBA7884 | reverse complement strand
CGAGGCACTCGACCTTCTGGAACACCACAGATCCGAGGGACGCATGCTCGTGCTGGTCTCGGCCGCTCCCATCGAGATCGTCGAACCCATGGCAGCCCACCTGCAGATGGAAAAGGCCATCGCCACAACCCCCCTGATCGACTCCGGCGGCTGCTACACGGGCGGGGTGGAGTTCTACGCCCACGGTCCCGACAAGGCAGAGGCGATAACAAGGCTGGCTGAAGAGGACGGCCTGGATCTCGCCGGGTCCTGGGCCTACTCGGACTCGATCACCGACCTTCCGATGCTGGAGTCGGTCGGCCACCCGGTTGTGGTCAACCCCGACCGCGATCTCAGACGTGAGGCGGCAAGGCGCGAGTGGCCGGTTCTGGAGTTCGAGAACCCGGTTGCCCTGGGCGACCGAATCCCAATCAACCGGAACTGGATCGTCGCAACGGCCCTCACGTTTGCCGTCTTCTTCGGGGTGATCTCGACGATCAGGCGGTTCCGACGCCGCGCCTGACCAGGTGGTAAACCCGTCAGATTGAGCGGACCTTGCGCACGGCCACGGCCACAAGTGCCGCCAGGGCTGCGAGCATCACGAACTTCTTCATACCAGTGATGATAGGTGCAGACGGCACCCCTTTGGCCAGCCGTCCACCAGTTTGCGTTCCAACTGTGTGCAAACCGCTCCGCGGCCCGTACTGTCAGCGCCGGAGGTGTCTGAGTACCTGGTGGGCTCCCCCGCCTTCAAAGCGGGTGGGACGGGCGATCCCCGTCCGGCGGGTTCGATTCCCGTCCACCTCCGCCACGCCTCCGCCAGGGGAGGTACGAGCCGCTGACCGGAGCGACCGGTCAGACTGCGAGCAGGTCGCGTGCCCCCGTGTCGCTGCTCGGGTGACGCAACTTGGACATCGCCCGGGCCTCGATCTGGCGAATCCGCTCCCTGGTCAACTCGAAGTGGTCACCCACCTCTTCGAGGGTGCGGGGTTCACCGCGGTCAAGTCCGAAGCGCAATTTCAGGATCTCACGTTCACGGGTGTCAAGGGGTGCCAGAAGACGGCTGATCTCCTCAGGCAGGAGCGCCGTGGCGGCTACCTCGAAAGGTGAGTCGGCCGACCTGTCCTCGACCACGTCGCCGAGTTCGGCATCGCCGTCCTCGCGCAATGGCTCACTCAGGGAAAGGGGCTCGGCTGCGAAACGAAGGGCTTCGGTGACCTTGTCCTCGGTCATCTCAACCTCAACGGCGAGTTCTGCGATCGTGGCCGGACGACCGAAGCGGAGTTCCAGGCGGGAGCGGGCCTTCTGCAGGCGGGCGAGGGTGTCGCCTGCGTGGACCGGCAACCGGATGGTGCGACCGGTGTTGGCGATGCCCCGGGTGATGGCCTGGCGGATCCACCAGGTTGCGTAGGTCGAGAACTTGAAGCCCTTGCGCCAGTCGAACTTCTCGACGGCATGCATGAGGCCCAGGTTGCCCTCCTGGATGAGGTCGAGGAGCGGAAGTCCCGAGGCCTGGTACTTCTTTGCGATTGATACCACCAACCGCAGGTTCGACTGCACGAAGGTTCGGACCGCCTCGTCGCCCCGGCGGAGGTTACGGCGCATCTCACGCCTTCTTGCCGGTGTGAGGCTGTCGCCGGCCTTGTCGAGTTCCTGCCTCGCGGCGGCACCCTTTTCGATCTGCTGGGCGAGCCGCACCTCGCCCTCCTTGGTAAGGAGGGGGTATTGACCTATGTCGGTGAGATACAGCCTGACGAGGTCTTCCTCGTCCCGTTCTACCCGCTCCTTGGCCACCTTGCGTCTCCTCCTGCCGGGGGAACACCACCAGCGGCTACGCCATTTCGCCGCCTCGGATGTTCACCGAGTTCTGATCGCCTTGTTGTTCCGGGGAGGTTACGCAACAGCAGTCCTGCCCGCCCCGGTAGCGGGTCACCCTATCGACCGGTTCGTGCGGCACCACGCGATTTTGTGACGGCCGTCACGGCCAGTCGGGCGGGGGTCAACCGCGGTACCTGTTGACGATCGGAAGGCGCCTGTCCCTGCCGAAGCCCTTGCGGCTGACCCTGGTTCCGGGTGGCGTCTGGCGTCGCTTGAACTCAGCCAGGTCAACGAGCCGGGTGATCCGGTCGACCATCTCGACGTCGAATCCATCGGCCACCAAGTCGGCCCTAGTCCGGTCACCTTCTATGTAGGCCTCGAGGAGGGGGTCGAGTACCTCGTAGGGAGGAAGGCTCTGGTCGTCGCGCTGGTCGGGTCGCAGTTCGGCTGAGGGTGGCTTTGACATGATGTTCTCGGAGATGACCGGGCCACCGGGCTGGTTGTTTCGCCACCTCGCCAACTCGTAGACGGTGAGCTTGTAGATGTCCTTGATCACGGCGAAGGCTCCGGCTGTGTCGCCGTAGAGGGTCGAGTAGCCGACCGCCGATTCGCTCTTGTTCCCTGTGGTGAGCACCAGCCAACCCGAGGCGTTGGCATGCGCCATGAGCAGAACCCCCCTGATACGGGCCTGGAGGTTCTCGTCGGTCGACCCGACCGGCACCTCACCGAGGGACCCGTCGAGGAGGGTAAGAAGTGTGGCGTGGGCGGCCTCGATGTGAACAGTTCGATGGTCGATTCCGAGGGTGGTCGCAAGGTCCGTGGCATCGGCAGTCGAATGCCCGCTCGAGTATCGGGACGGCATGAGTACGGCATGTACGTGAGCTGGTCCGAGGGCATCGGCTGCGATAGCTGCTACCAGGGCCGAGTCGATGCCGCCTGACAGGCCAATGCATACGTCGGTGAAACCGCTCTTGGTCACGTAGTCGCGGGTGGCGGTCACGAGCACCGCGTACAGCTCAGCGGACGGGTTGAGTGGGTCGACAGGTGGGGCCACGACGTGGTCGGTTCGGTCGACCGGCCCAGAGACCATGATGGTCGGCAGGTCGGCCCCAGATTCTGGAGAGTCGTCGACCTCGATGTCGACGACCACGACAGCCTCTTCGAACCTGGGGGCTCTGGCGACTATGAGGCCTGCCGGGTCGGCGACCATGGATCCCCCGTCGAACACCAGCTCATCCTGGCCTCCGACCAGGTTCACGTACACAACGGGTACCCCGGACGAGGTTGCCGTAGCTGCCACCACCGCCTCGCGCTCGGCCAGCATGCCGCGGTGGTACGGAGAGCCGTTGATGGCGACCAGCAGCTCCGCTCCACCTTCCACAAGGCTGCCCACGGGGCTGTCGGCGACCCAGAGATCCTCACAGACCACGAAGCCGACCCGGATGCCTCCGATCTCGTAGAGCCGTAGCGGCTCGATACCGGGCACGAAGTGGCGCGCCTCGTCGAACACGTCGTAGTTCGGTAGCGCCCGCTTGTGGTAGACGCCGACCACCCTGCCGTCGTGGCACACCGCTGCAGCGTTCTGCACGCCGTCTGCAGCCGAGTCCTCTGGGGCGCCGTCTGGAAAGCCGATTACCAGGGCACAGCTGCCGCTGGACGCAGCCACCGCCTCGACAGCAGCACGACAGTCGGAGACGAAACCGGGCTTGAGAACCAGGTCTTCGAGGGGGTAGCCGGCAACGGTCATTTCAGGGAAGACGGCCAGATCACAACCTTCAACCTGATCGAGCACGCCGCGTATGCGCTCGACGTTTCCGTCCAGGTCGCCGACGACCGAGTTGGTCTGGACCATGGCGACGCGCACCCGGCTCATGGGTGCAGCGTACCGAAGAAGCCGTAAAACGGCCGAGGCCCCCGGCGGGGGAACCGGGAGCCTGGCAGAAAACTGTTCCTGTGGGGGTCAGGCGCCGTGGCCTTCGCTCCCGTGGTCCATGCCGCCGGGGTTCATCCCGCCCATTCCGCCGGGACGCATCCCACCCATACCGGCCTTGTGGCCTCCGCCCATTCCGCCGGGACGCATTCCGCCCATGGATCCCGGTGTCATTCCCTCGGGCATCTCACCGTTCATTCGTGCCGTTATCCGCTCGCGCAGGCCTGACAGCATCTCATCGGCCCTTGCCTGGTCAATCTTTCCATCTTCTACAGCCGTGCCGATGTGTTCACCGGCGAACTCAAGCTGCTGTGCGATGAGGCCATCAAGGTCGTCGCCAGCCAGTTCGGCGATGGTGGCTCCCTCCTTCAGCTGGGTCTTCAGACCCTCGCTGTCCAGCCCCAGAAACTCGGCTGTGGCCGCCAGGCGCTCGTCGTGGCCGGCCGCACCGGAAGCCATAGCCCCATCATGCCCGGCGCCACCATGGTCGCATGACCCGGAAGCCATAGCCCCGTCATGCCCGGCGCCACCATGGTCGCCTGACCCGGTAACCACGGCCACATCGTGTTGATCATGGGCCGCCGGAACCTCTGTATCTACTTCGGTCTGGGCGCTGGCCACCGTTACGAGCGACACGACCATCGAGGCGACCGCAATGACCACCGAGCCGATCACCAGACCAGCAGTCGTTCCTCCACTCAGGTCTATCTTCTTCATCTGCGGACTCTCCTGTCCTCGGGTACAGGTGAATGATCGTCAGACGAGATGATCCCCTTGAGATGGCCCTGTTAGGGGTATGTGATCAACCTCCGGTCGGGCCGGAGACGCGAAAGGGGGCCCGCCCCTTCTCTCGAATGCAGTGCAGCTATCCGGCAAGTGCCTCACAGCACGTGTTGGTGATCAGGCGGGTGACCACATAGGGGTCCATGTTGGCGTTGGGCCTGCGGTCCTCGATGTAGCCCTTCTGGTCGAGGGCCACCTGCCAGGGGATTCGGACGGAGGCACCACGGTCGGACACGCCGTAGTTGTACTGGTCGAAGCGCTGGGTCTCGTGCTCGCCGGTGAGGCGCTCTTCGGAACCGTGGCCATACCCCGCCATGTGTTCGGCGACCTTTCCGGCGGCACCGAGGGACTCGCATGCCGTGATGATCGGGTCATAGCCCTCTCGCATGGCCCTGGTGGAGAAATTGGTGTGTGCTCCGGCACCATTCCAGTCGCCCTTGATGGGCTTGGCGTCAATCGAGGCGTCAACCCCGAACTCCTCGGCGATGCGGTAGAGCAGGTAGCGGGCCATCCAGATCTGGTCGCTGACGCTCACCGTGTCGGAGGGTCCTATCTGGAACTCCCACTGGCCGAGCATCACCTCGGCGTTGGTGCCGGAGATCTCGAGGCCGGCATCGATGCAGGCCTGGGTGTGAGCCTCGACAATCTCGCGACCGGCTATCTCGATGGCGCCCACACCGCAGTAGTAGGGGCCCTGTGGGGCCGGGTAGCCCTCGACCGGCCATCCCAGAGGGCGCCCCTCCTGGAAGAAGGTGTACTCCTGTTCAATACCGAACATCGGCTCCTGGTCGCTGTACCTCTCGAGCGACTCGACACAGGCGGCGCGTGTGTTGGTGGGGTGGGGTGTCATCTCGCCGTCGGGCAGGCAGACATCGCACAGCACCAGCACGTCGTCGCCACCGCGGATGGGGTCAGGGCATGAGAACACCGGTCGGAGGACACAGTCGGAGTTGTCGCCCGGGGCCTGGTTGGTGCTTGAGCCGTCGAACCCCCAGATCGGATAGTCGGCGGTTCCGTCGGCGAGGATCTTGGTCTTGGAACGAACGTACGGCAACGGTGTCGTGCCATCGATCCAGATGTATTCAGCCCTTATGGCCATTGGTTGCACTCTCCAGATAGGCCGCCCTGTGGGACGGCAGGGTTGGTGGAACGGTTCATCCGGCAGGATACGCCGGGCCGCCATCACGATGCCGCTATGGGGTTTCGGTGCTGTTGCCCAACTGTGAACGGCGTATGAACGACCTCGATCTCGCTGGCGGTTCGCTGACGGGTCCTCCATGCTTGTGGTGTGGATGAGACAGGGAACGTCAGGCAGTCGGGCCAGCAGGACTACGTGCTGCGCACGGTGGAAGAACGCGGTGTCCGTCTGGTCCGCCTCTGGTTCACCGACGTGCTGGGACGCCACAAGTCTGTGGCGATCTCCCCGGCCGAGCTGGCAACGGTGTTCGAGGAGGGCCTGCAGTTCGACGGATCAGCCATCGACGGTTTCAGCCGGATACAGGAGAGCGACGTGCTGGCACGTCCCGATGCCAGCACGTTCGAGCTTCTCCCCTGGGCGGCACCCGACGAACCGTCTGGCACCGTGTTCTGTGACATCACCAACCTGGACGGATCGCCGTTCGAGGGTGACCCGAGGCAGGTCCTGCGACGCAACCTGGACCGGGCCCACGCCGCCGGCTTCGAGATGTTCTGTGCACCCGAGGTCGAATTCTTCTATCTCGCCCAGAACACCGGGCAACCGGTGCTCCTGGACCAAGCCTCGTACTTCGACCTCACCACTGCCGATGTCTCGTCGGACCTGCGCAAGCGCACCCTCCACATGCTCGAGGCTCTCTCCATCCCTGTCGAGTACTCGTTCCACGAGGACGCTCCCAGCCAGCACGAGATCGACCTGCAGTACACCGACGCCCTGACGATGGCTGATTCTGTGATGACGCTCCGCCTGGCCGTCAAGAAGATCGCCATGGAGGGCGGTGTCTACGCCACGTTCATGCCGAAGCCCCTGAACGGCATTCAGGGTTCGGGAATGCACACGCACCTTTCCCTGTTCCGCGACGGCGCCAACGCCTTCTTCGGCGGCGATGACGAGCACGGCCTCTCGACCACCGCACGGTCCTTCATAGCCGGCCTGCTCCACCACTCCCGGGAGATAACGGCGGTAACCAACCAGCTGGTCAATTCTTACAAGCGGATCAACGAAGGATACGAAGCTCCCCGCTACGTGTCCTGGGCACGCAACAACCGTTCAGCGCTGGTCCGGGTGCCGGTCACCAGGACCGGCAGGCCCGACTCGACGCGGGTCGAGTACCGGGCCCTTGATCCGGCCTGCAATCCGTACCTGGCGTTCTCGGTGCTGCTTGCGGCTGGGCTGCGCGGCGTCGAGGAGGGGTACAATCTTCCCCCGGAGGCTGCGGTGAGCCTCGACGAGTTGAGCCGCAGCGAGCAACATGACCTCGGGGTGGCGAGCCTCCCCACCAACCTTTCCGAGGCCCTTGACGAGATGGAGGAGTCCGAGTTGGTACGAGACGCCCTCGGCGACCACATCTTCGAGTGGTTCCTGCGCAACAAACGCGCCGAGTGGTCCGACTACCAGCGCCAGGTGACTCCGTTCGAGTTGGAGCAGTACCTGCCCAACTGGTGACGGTTGGAATGGCAGCCTCATGAACCCCCTCCTCGTCTTCCCCGACCCGCCGCCACCCGAGCTGGCCCAGTGTCTAGACCTGGGCGCCTGGACCTGGAAGGCCGTCGATGACCCCGATAGCGCCATCGCTGACGAACCCGACGAAGGCTGGGCCGGAGCTGTCGTATCAGCCGACTCCGACCCTGACGGGGCAGTCCGGCTGTGTCGACGCCTACGCCAGGGTGAGATGCCCCTTGAGCCGCTGTTGCTGCTGATCGATAGCACCCATCTCGTCGACCTGGAGTCACGCTTCGACCTGTTCGACGACTTCTGTCTGATGCCGGTGAGACCCGCTGAACTCCAGGCCCGCCTGCAACATCTGTTCTGGAGTTCAGGCCGTGGAATCCGCCCCGAACTGGTGGAGTACGGGCCGCTGGCACTGAACATCGAGACCTACCAGGCGGCTGTCGACGGCGAGCCGCTTGACCTCACCTACATGGAGTACGAGCTGCTCAAGTTCCTGGCATCAAGCCCCGGGAAGGTGTTTACACGCGAGACGCTACTGAGCAGGGTCTGGGGGTACGACTACTACGGGGGGGCACGCACGGTCGACGTTCACATTCGTCGGCTTCGGGCGAAGTTGGGTGAGGAACATGCCGGGCTGATCCACACGGTCAGATCGGTCGGCTACCGGTTCGGCCAGTCCCGGTGGGGAATCTGAGCCTGTAGTCAGTCAGCCACGGGACCGGTCAGCGGGCCTGCCCAGGGGTTTGCGTCGCTCACCTCGAGGAGTTCTGAGCCCTCGTGGTCGGTGTCGACACCTCGCTTCAACAGCCTGCCGAGAAAGGCCGCTCCGGCTGCACCGCTCACAAGCACCCCTACCGGAATGACGATGACCAGCACGATGATCATTACCACTGCTCCTGCCATCCACCCAGTCTGCCACGCCGAGTCGTGATGCGGGTAGGTCGGTCAGCTACCTGTCGGCCAGTCGGCTGGGGTTCCCCGGTGTATCCAGGTGGCGGCGGCGACTGCCGCGAAGACTGCATCGGAACCGTTGCGGGGCTGCTCATCGTCGTCCCGTTCAATCGTTACGTCGATGCGGGGGGTTTCCCCCGCCCTCACAATCCCAAACGACCTCACGGTGAGGTCAGACACGATGCCGGCATCATCGACGGCCAACGACTCCGAGGTGACCCAGCTCCATGCCATGTGGGCTGCACCGATGCAGTAGGAGCACAGCACGGTCTTGTCCAACGGATCTCCGCAGCGGACCGTGACGCTGATCAGGTCGTCGGTGACCTCAGCCTCGGCAACAGCACCATCGGGTGAGACGACCGGCCCCGCGGACCCACGTGCTCCAGCCAACAACACGACGGCCTCTGCCCATCCGGCGGCACGAATCGCTGCAGAGGTGGGTGGTCCGGCCACATCAACCTCCTCGACTGTCAGATTCGGTGCCACGGCTCTGACAGCCTCGACGATTCCGGGGGTTCTCACGACCCTCATGATGCCCGTGCCGTCAGCCATGGCGCCGCCGGCGACAGGTGGCCTCTTGGGCCCCAGATGGACAGTGTCCTCGCGTGACATCAGGGCCAGGACCGCCCGGCCGTGCTCGTCGGCCAGTTCCCTCGCCACCCCTCCGACAGGCGAGGTGACCTTGCCTCCGAAGGCGCCACCGTTGGCCAGTGGACTGGACGGCTCGCCCCCGGGCTCGCACCATGCCGAGTCGGTCTCAAGGTAGGCAGGTTCGACCCAGGTCGTGCGAAGTACCGCGTCCCAGGAACCCGGGGGTGCATCAAGAGGTGGCACCGAGTCAACCGTGGTTCGCCGACCCTGGACCTTCCCGACCAGCTGGCGGGCCTCATGGAGCGTCTCGGCGACCACCCACCGGCCTGATCGGTCGGGGACCGCAACCAGGGCGCCGGCAGGTGCCGTGTCGGCGGCGAAACCTCCCTTCCCAAGTGCAACCTCGCTGCCGACAGCCTGCACGGACCGACCCTCGATGGTCGCCCTTTCAGCGGCCCGGTCGTTGAGGCGCGGAGCCTCGTCATCACCGAATGTGTCCCATGCCTCGATCACGGTCTGCCATCCCGTACATCGGCAGAGGTGTGCGGCCAGTGACCTGGTAACCCGATCGGTATCGGTGGTCTCCGCTGAGCGGAGTCCGGAGAACCTCATGATGATCCCGGGTGTGCAGAACCCGCACTGGCTGCCACCGGTCCGGGTGAATGCGTCGGCCCATCTGGTCCTCTCGTCGACCTCGAGGCCGTCAAGGGTTGTCACGGTCCGGCCTGCCACGCGCCGGGCGGGTGTCACGCACGAGACCCTGGGCTGCCCGTCGACCAGCACGGTGCAGCAGCCGCATTGTCCCTGTGGGCTACAGCCGTCCTTGGGTGAGGTCACCCCCAGCTGGCCACGGAGGACATCGAGCAGCGACCGTCCGTCATCGGGAACCACCACCTCAGAGCCGTCTACCGTGACCACATACCCGTCAGATCCGCTACCGGGCTGCGGCCCGTCCTTTTTCTCCATGGCGTGAGTGTGCCCCAGAGTTCGACTGCGGACGAACCGGTACCCTCCGGTACGTGACCTTTTCACCACGGCTGCTGAGCCGTCGACAGGCGCTTTCAGGCATTGTCGGTGTGTCCGGGGGCCTCCTGCTCCTCGGGTGCGGCAGCGAAGAGTCGGTGGCTCCATCTCCGACAGCACCGAGCGGCGGCATGTCGCTGGGGGCCCGGTTCGCCGATGGGTTTCAGGCGCCAACCGTAATTACAGCCGGAACTCCTCAGAGGGCCCCATATGTGCTGATCGGTGCCGACGGCTGGCCCGCCACCGAGGTTCCAGACCAGATCGAGTTAACCGTGACCAGCGGCGACAAGGTGGTCTATGCCGGCACCGTCGGTCGTCATGGCGAACCGAACGCCATTCCCTACTTTCCCCTGGTGTTCACCCCTCCTGCAACCGGCGACTACTCGGTCCGGGGAACCGGCCTGCCGGGGCGCCACCGGTTACGCGTAACCGACGCCGACAGGTTGGGCCTCATTCAGGTCGGTAACCCGATGCGGCCCGTCGATTCGCCGACCCTCGCCGACCCTCACGGTGTCAGTCCGATCTGCACGAGACCAAATGGCCCGTGCCCACTTCACCAGGTGACCGTCACCGAGGCAATTGTCCGTCCCGGACCGACAGCAGTGCTCATCTCCACGCCAAGGTTCTGCCAGACCGACGTGTGCGGTCCGGCACTGGAGGTCCTGATTGCGGCGGCCGGCGACCTCGAACCCTCATGGTCTGTGGTGCACGCCGAGGTCTACGTGGCACCAGAGGACAACGACTTCGGCCTCACCCCCACCGTTACCGCCTACGACCTCTCGTTTGAACCGAGCCTCGTGGTGGCGGATGCCGACGGGATCGTGACGGCGATTCTGCACTTCACGATGGACACAACCGAGGTGCGCTCAGCTCTCGACTCTGCAACCTGACGGTGCCCACCGCGGTGGGCAGATTCGGTCTAGGAGGAGTTCTTTCCGCAGCCACAGCCACTCTGCGTGTTCGGGTTGTCGATGGAGAACCCGGCTTCGGCGAGGTCGGCGGTGTAGTCGAGGGTTGCACCCACAAGCAGTTCGGCGCTGGACGGGTCGACCACGACCCTTACGCCGCCGAAGACCGCCTCGACATCGTCTGGGGCGGTATCGGTGTCGAAGTACATCTCATAACTGTTCCCCGAACAGCCGCCGGGCCGCACCGTTACCCGCAGGGCCATGTCGGCTTCTTCCTCGGCGGCAATCAACTCGCCGACCTTTGTGGTTGCCGTCTTGGTGAGGGTGATCATCATGTCCCCGTTCGCGATCAGTTGGACTCAGGTTGATCAGGCTACCAATAACCTCAGTCCAAATAAAAGGCCCCGGAAGGGGACCGGCGGTGTCGGCGTAGGATCGGGGTATGCGTGACACTCGCGCCGGTGAACACCTTCCGGGAAAGCGTCCGAGCGCCGCAGAACTGTCCTCGGAACAGGTCCTCGAACTTCTACGCGGGGTGATCGACCCGGAGTTGGGTTCCAACATCGTCGAACTTGGCATGGCGAAGGACGTCATTGTCGAACCCGACGGCCTGGTCGACGTGACTATCGCCCTCACAACATCGGGTTGCCCGCTACGGGCCCAGATCCAGCGTGACGTCAGGGCCCGCATCGAAGGGCTTCCCGGCGTGACGAAGGTCCACATCACCTGGACCGAACTCACCGCTGAGGAAAAGGCGGCGACCATGGCGAAGGCCCGCTGGAACGTCAGCCAGGACGCCCCCGAGACCGAGATCCCTGCGACCACGAGGGTGCTGATGGTCGCCTCGGGCAAGGGCGGGGTCGGCAAGTCGTCGGTTACCGTGAACCTGGCCGCTGCCATGGCACGGCGGGGTTTCACGGTCGGCGTCATGGATGCCGACATCTGGGGCTTCTCCATTCCACGAATGCTCGGCATCGAGGGCCGCCTGGGTGGCTCACCCGAAGCCGGCAAGATCGACCCGATCCAGATGCCCGTCGGCGAGGGACTCCTGAAGGTCGTATCCATGGGCTTCCTGGTTGAGCGCGAGGAGACGGCCCTCATGTGGCGGGGCCTGATGCTGAACCGGGCGGTGCAGCACTTCTGCGAGGACGTGGCCTGGGGCCCAATGGACTACCTGCTCATCGACATGCCGCCTGGTACCGGCGATGTGCAGATGGGCCTGGCCCGGATGCTTCCCCGGTCCGAGATGATCATCGTCACCACACCTGCACTTGCCGCACAGAAGGTCGCCGTACGGGTAGCCGGCATGGGCAGGAACAACTTCCTGCGGATCGTCGGTGTGATCGAGAACATGGGTGCCTTCGTCGCTCCCGACGGACAGGAGCACCTGCTCTTCGGCAAGGGGGGTGGCCGGGCGCTGGCCGACGACATCGGTGCCCCGCTGCTCGGCAGCATCCCATTGGATGTGGCAGTCGCCCAAGGCGGTGACACCGGGCAACCCGTGGCCCTGGGCACCGGCCCCGCTGCCGATGCCTACACGGCCGTCGTCGACCTGATCATTACCGAGGCGGCGCCACCGATCGAGATGGCGGGCTGCAGTGCACGCCTACTTGCCGTCGCGGAACAGGCGCTCGACGAAGCGGACCTCTGACCCGCAGAGGCCACCGACCCAGCTACGGACCTACCCGTCGTCTGTTGGCCCGAGTTCTCCGATTCCGGGATCGACCTCGGTTGACTGTGCCTCGACGATGTTGCCTCCGCCTCTGTAGCCAAAGTGCCACGAGACGGGTTGCTCGGAAGCGGCCCGGCTGCTAAGGCCTCTCGACACCACACCGCGGATCAGTGCCCTGGTGGGGGGAAACAGCAGGGAAAGGCCGAGTGCGTCGGTAGCGAATCCGGGGGTGAGCATCAGGACTCCGGCGAACAGCACCAGGAGGCCGTCGACCAGTTCACGTCCAGGTACCCGACCGAGGGCCAGTTCTGACTGAGCCCTGGCGAGGATGCCCATTCCCTCGCGTTTAACCATCGCAGCACCGACGACGCTCACGAGAATCAGCAGGGCAACCGTGTTGAGACCACCTACGACATCGGCTACCTGAACGATCAGGTAGATCTCGGCAATCGGCACGACTATGAACACGAGGAGCAGGATCAAGAACACGTACACAATGCTACGAGGCCCACCACCACCCAGGCACGCGGCTCTCGTGGGGGCGCAGAGGCTCTCACGGTCGTATCCTCGCCACATCATGGCCTCCCCTGATGAGACCCGCTCCGACGCCCCGCCTACGCCGGAACCGCGGCCCCCGTCGGTCGACAGGCTGGCGCGGGCCATCGCCGACGTGGATCTGCCCCACCCCCTCCTCGTCGATGCGGCACGCTCCGCCGTCGCCTCCGGCAACCCTGCGACTGCCGAGCAGAGGGCACGGAACATCGCCGGTACGCAGGCTCGAAGCCTCCTCACCAGCGTGGTAAACGCCACCGGTGTGCTCCTACACACGAACATGGGCCGCTCGCCCTGGATGAACCTTCCCGGTAATGGGTCTGACCGCTACTCCAGCCTGGAGCTGGACCTGGACTCGGGCGAACGCGGCTCCCGCCAGGACCGGGCACCGCGTCTGCTGGCCCGGATGTGTGGCGCTGAGTCGGCGATGGTCGTGAACAACTGCGCCGCCGGCGTTCTCCTGGCCCTTGCCGCTCTGGCCGATGGTCGGGGGGTGGTCGTATCACGCGGCGAACTGGTCGAGATCGGGGGCGGGTTCCGCATCCCCGAGGTGATGTCGCAGTCCGGGGCCGATCTGGTCGAGGTCGGCACGACCAACCGCACGCGCCTGGTCGACTACGAGGCTGCGGTCAACGGCAACGACGTGGCCCTGGCGCTGAGCGTGCACCGCTCCAACTACCGGATCACAGGGTTCACCGAGAGCGTGGCCGCCTGTGACCTGACGGGTCTGGGCGTTCCGGTTCTGGCCGACCTCGGATCGGGGCTGGTCGATTCGGCCTGCCAGTGGCTCGATGACGGCCCACCGTCGTGGCTGGAGGGCGAACCGGCCGTGCGACAGACGCTGGAGGCCGGTGTCGACCTTGTGACCTTCTCGGGCGACAAGCTTCTGGGTGGCCCCCAGGCCGGCATCATCGCCGGCCGGGCCGATCTGGTAGCCAGGTGTGCGGCTCATCCGCTGGCCAGGGCGCTGCGACCGGGAAGCCTCGTGCTGGGCTCCCTCCAGGAGTTGGCCCTCGCCTATCTGTCCCGTGACGGGCGGTCCATTCCGTTCTGGCGGATGGCGGTACTTCCGGTAGGGGAACTGCGCCGCAGGGCGTCGGCGATCTCGGTGGATCTTGCCGCCGACACCATGGCTGTGCCCGGTGGTGGCACCCTTCCCGGCGTTGAGATCCCCTCAGCCGGCCTGATGATCCCGGGCGACCGTGTCGCCGAGCTGCGGGCCGGCACGCCTCCTGTCATCGCTCGGGTGCACGACGGATCTACCGTGATCGACCTACGCACTGTGCACCCCCACGATGACGACGTGGTTCGGGCAGCGGTCAACCGCCTTACCTGAGCAGACGATGCACGTTGTCGCCACAGCCGGTCATGTGGATCACGGCAAGTCGACCCTGGTACAGGCTTTAACGGGAACCGACCCGGACCGGTTCGCCGAGGAGAAGGCCCGCGGCCTCACAATCGATCTGGGTTTCGCGATGACCACACTTCCCTCGGGCGCGACCCTCTCGCTGGTTGACGTGCCGGGGCATGTCAGGTTCATCAAGAACATGCTGGCCGGGGTGGGAGCGGTCGACGCCTGCCTTTTCGTAGTTGCCGCCACCGAGGGCTGGAAACCCCAGTCCGAGGAGCACCTGCGCATCCTGGAACTGCTGGGAATACGCCACGGCATCGTCGCCCTGACAAAGGTCGGTGCAGCGGAACCCGATCTGGTCGACCTGGCACGCATGGAGATCGAGGAACAGGTTGAGGGCACCTTTCTGGAGGGGGCCCCGGTGATCGGAGTCGATTCTCCCACCGGGGTGGGAATCGATGAGCTCAGGGCAGCTGTTGACGAGATGCTCGCCGCCACGCCAACTTCGACCGACCTTGACCGGCCACGCCTCTGGGTGGACAGGGCGTTTGCATCCAAAGGTGCTGGAACGGTCGTGACCGGAACCCTCACCGGTGGGCGGTTGCGGGTGGGCGACGAACTGAAGTTGAATCCGGGGCGTCGAACGGTCAGGGTCAGGACGCTCCAGAATCACCACGCTGAGCACGGGGAGCTACCACCCGGAACCAGGTGTGCGATCAACCTCGTGGGGGTATCCCATGATCAGGTGGAGCGCGGCGATGTTCTGACCCGACCGGACCAGTGGCACCTGACGACCGTGGTGGATGCCTCACTGCAGGTTCTCGACCACCTTGACCACCCTGTCTCCCGTCGGGGCGCCCACGTCGTCTACCTGGGGGCCGGGGAGCATCCGTGCAGGCTGAGGGTACTCGGCCCCGACGTGATCGAACCAGGATCAAACGGGTCCGTCCGCCTGTTCCTGCCCGAGGCCCTACCTCTGCTCCCAGGGGACAGGTTCGTGCTTCGGGAGAGTGGCCGGGCAGAAACAGTGGGCGGCGGCGAGGTCCTGGATGTCGACCCACGGGAGCGGGCCTCAAGGGCGCAGCCTGACAGGTCGGTCGACCGGGTGGTCGCCGAGCGGGGTTGGGTATCCGCCGATGAACTTGTGCGCCTCACGGCCACGAGACGGGAGCCGAACGTGGCGACCTGGGTGGTAGACCCAGTCGCCCTCAACGACACGCTGGAGTGGCTGCGGGGAGCAGTCGAGGGATCTGGACCGCTGGGTCTTGACCTGGCGACCCTGGACGAGCATCAGCGGGCAGCCATCGACCTGCTGGCCGATGTGGTGATCGATGGTGGACGTCTTGTTGCCACTGGAGCCACCGACCCCCTTGCCGACCATCCCTTCCCCCTCCTTCTCGCTGCCACACCATTCGCTCCGCCGCTACCCGACGGTGTCGACCGGGCAGAACTTCGGGAGATGGTTCGTCGGGGCGTCGTGGTGGAACAGGACGGCCTTTTCTTTGCTGCCTCGGCGATCGACGCTGCCGCGGATCTGGCTGCACACCTCCTCATGGATTCGCCAGATGGATTCACCGTGTCAGCCTTCAGGGAGGCTGCAGGCAATACCCGCAGACATGCCATGCCGCTGTTGGCCAGACTGGATGGAACCGGGGTGACCAGACGACGTGGTGATGTGAGGATTGCCGGACCACGCCTACCTCAGGTGGACGAGGACCCTGCGTAGGGGCTGTCAGGCTGACAGACCCAACAGCGCCCGCCGCTCGCGTTCGTTGGTCCCGCCCCAGATGCCATGGACCTCACGAATTCGAACGGCGTAGTCGAGGCAGTTGTTCATGACCGGGCACCTCGAGCAGACGGCCTTGGCCCGAACCTCGCGTCTCTGCTTTTCGTCGCGTCGTTCACCGCGCACGGGTGGAAAGAACTCGCCGGAATGCGGGCCGCGGCAGGCAGCCTTCGCCTCCCACTGACGACAGGTCGACTCCACAGCCATTCGTCACCCCCTGATAGGTGCAACCGAACTTAGAACGCCCCGTCTGTCGCCACAAGAGGGCATGTACGAACGGGCGGGAAGGGCGCCCAACGATCGCTCTCCAGGCGGTGGCTCAGCTTCTGACTGCGTGTTCTCTGTGGTCGCGAGCCGCCCCGACCTCGGGCTCCACCTCCAGCCACAGGCCTTCGACAGCCACGACCCTTATCGGTTCTCCTGGCTGAATTGGTGTGGCCCGGTTGGTCCGGGCCTTCCAGACAGCCCCGCGGACCTCGACGGTTCCGTTGGGCGAAAGGTCGTCAACCGCCGTACCGGCCTCGCCGATGATCCATTCACGACCGATGGTCGGCGTCGAGAACCGGGTCCGCACCATGGTCGGCATTCCGCCTGCAAGGCCCAGGGCCGTACCGACGACCCCGGTTGCAAGCGCGATCCAGCCGACCTGTGTGCCATCGAACAGGAACAACGAACCGACCACCAGGCTGACCGTGCCGATAATGGTCCAGGCGCGGGGTACTCCGGCCTGGATATCGATGGCGTAGCCGATCATGGCAAACACCAGGACGCCAACTGCCCAGGCCCTTCCGGGAAGAACCGCCAGACCGTACGAGGCCAACAGCAGCGACGCTGCGCCGATGACCCCGGCGATGCCTACGCCGGCTGTGAAGAACTCGAAGACCAGCAGGCCCATTCCGACCAGCAGCAGAAGGTAGGCGACAGGCGGGCTGGCAACCGTGTGGAACACCTGGTCGGCGATGCTGAGTTGCCGGAAGCGGGTCCGGGTGACCGGCTCGACCATCGGCTTGTCGCCGGAGTCGTCCACGAGCACCTCGAAGCCGTCGAGCCCGACCAGGTGCTCAAGAAGTACCGGGGCCGATCGGGCGAGACCCCGGCCGACGGCATCGTCGTAGCCGACCATCGACCCAACCAGGTCGGAATCGGACGGCAGGCCGAAAGGTGTGCCGAACCTGCTCACAGAAAGGGACAACTCACCCAGGTTTCCGATGGCTGACCCCGGTGAGATACCGATGTCGTCACCGAGTGCAACCAGTTGGGCTGCACGACCGGTTACCTCGGCTCCGGCGGGTCCGATCCAAAACGACACGGGGATCGGCGAACTCACCACCAGGTCGGCAAGAGCGGAAAGGTCGTCGTCGTCGACCACGGCCCCGTTGCTGTCGATCTGGAAAACCACGGCAACCATCGTTGCCGGATCGACGCCTCGCAGGGTCTCGGCCATCATCTCCGTCAGCACAGGATCCAAAAGACCGTTCACCTCTACAACGTCGACCGTGCCGGGATCGTGGCCGTCAGATTCGTGTTCGTCGCCGTGGGCTGCAGCTGATCCGGCCAGCAGGAACAGGCCGGCCAGCACAACGAGAACAGCAGCCGAGAACCTGCGCATTGTGGAAACCCGGGCCTCAGGTGGCTTCAGGTTCACCGAGAGCCAGCACTGCCTCTTCAACGGACTCCATTACGGGCACGATCCGGTCAAAGCCGGTCGTGTGGAGAAGCCTCGTGAGCGCAGGCCTGTTGCACGCCACGGCGACGTCACCGTCATTCTCACGCGCCCGCCTGATTCCGCCGATCAGCGCACCGAGCCCTGCCGAATCCATGAAGGGAACGTCTGACAGGTCGACGAGAACGTACTTCTCCTCGCCGAGTTCGGTGAGCGCCTCGCGGAACTGGGCGACGGTGTACGCATCGAGTTCTCCGGCGGGGCGACAGAGCACATATCCGTCATGATGTTCGACCGTGATATCCAGCACCACCGACTCCTTGTCGCCTCGGGTGTACCCGTAGTCGGATCGTAGACCGACAGAGCACCCTTGGACTACCGCCGGCGCGAAACATCAACGTGCCATCAGTCACCAGGGGTCTACGCAGGCCGATACGATCGCCGCCGTGTCGACAGTCCTGGTAGCTACAGCAGCCGATCACGTGCACGACGAACTGGAGGCCTCGTTGGGGGGCCAGAGCAGCATTCTCCGCGTTACGGGTGGCAGCGAGGTCCTCGATGCCGTCCGCGAACACCAACCCGACCTGGTCGTCCTCGACCTCCAGATCGGGAACATGGGCGGGATAGCGGCCTGCCTGGACCTGAGACTGGAACAGCGGGCCGGGCGTATTCCGATACAGCGGGTGGTCATGCTCCTGGACCGCCAGGCCGACACGTATCTGGCCGGTCAGGCCGAGGCCGATGCATGGATCGTCAAGCCGCTCAACCCGATGGAGTTGCGCCAGACGGCATCGGCCGTAATGGCCGGCGACCCGACCTGACCGACCGACGATCGACAACCGGACCGTATTTCGGCCCGCCAGATAAGGCCTGACGGCGGTACCCTTCTCGGCCTACACGGGTAGTGGCGCAGGTTGGTAGCGCGCCTCGTTCGGGACGAGGAGGTCGTGGGTTCAAATCCCGCCTACCCGACCATGGGGTCTCGGCAGGTT
>DLRQ01000016.1 GCA_002501135.1 Candidatus Neomicrothrix sp. UBA7884 | reverse complement strand
CCCCGGCGACTGAACCTGACAAGGGGCGACCGTGACGTCCACAGGCGCCTGCTCGAGGGCATGACATTCGAGTTGATCCCGCTAAAGAACCTCGAGGACCAGATCCGCTTCATCCCGACCGGTTCGACGGTCTCAATGACCTGCTCTCCAGCCAAGACGATCGAGGACACCCTCGACCTCTGCGAACGGCTCGGAAACTACGGCTTCTCGACAATTCCCCACATTGCAGCCCGGATGGTCGAGGGCGAGGCCCACGTCGACCAGCTCGTCGCCCGCATCACCGGGCTCGGGATCAGGAAGGTGTTCGTCATCGGTGGCGACGCTGAGCCGCAGGGACCGTTCACAGACGCAGCCGGTTTTCTGCGATCGTTCCTCAATCGGAGGCCCGACATCGACGTGGTCGGCATCGGCTCCTACCCCGACGGGCACGGCACAATCCCAGACGACGCCCTCGTCGCCGCCCTGTTGGAAAAGCAGGAACTCATCACCGAGGCCGGCCTCGAGGGATACATGTCGACCCAGATGTGCTTTGACCACCAGAAGATCGGGAGCTGGCTGGCAGAACGGCGCTCCGCCGGTGTAACCCTTCCCTGTCATCTGGGGGTACCCGGAGCGGTGGATCGCACACGGCTCCTCACCATCTCGATCCGCCTCGGCATCGGGCACTCGGCCCGTTTCCTGAAGAAGAACCGCGCATCGGTCATTCGACTACTCTCACCCGGCGGCTACAACCCCAACAAGCTGATCACACCCCTGTCAAAGAGGGCAGCCGATCTGGACATCACAGGCATCCACTGCTTCACGTTCAACGCGGTTGACACCACCGAGGACTGGCGCCAGAAGACCCTCACAGGCCTGAAGCGCTGAGGCAGCCATCCGGGCACACGACCCGGGTGCCCGGATTGAGTCTCGAGGCCAAAGTTGGGTGAGAATGGGTCAACATGGACCACGCACCCTCATGGAACCCACTCGACCCTGACTTCCTGAGCGACCCCTACCCCCACTACGCGCGCCTTCGGGCCGAGGACCCGGTACACCGCACACCCCTCGGACCGCTGATCGTCTCCCGCTACGACGACGCCTTCCAGGTCCTACGCGACCCGACCACCTCGGTAAAGCGCTCCAACCGCCCTGAAGAAATCCCCGAGTACATGAAGCCGCTGGAGAAGCGGCGCATGGAACGGGCACCATCGATCCTGGGGTTGGATCCACCGGACCACACCAGGCTTCGCAAGCTGGTCCAGCGCACGTTCACTCCCCGGTCTATCAACAAGATGCGTTCCCAGACCGAAACCATCGTCGAGTCCCTACTTGACGATCTGGCGAACTGCGTCACAATCGACCTGATCGCCGACTACGCCTTCGTGGTCCCGTTCACCGTCATCCACACGATGCTGGGCCTTCCAGAGGCAGACACCGACAAGGTGAGGGAGTGGTCAGGGGCCCTGACCCAGACCCTCGAACCGTTCCTCACCCCCGACCAGGTGACCGCCGCCTTGGATGCCGGTCACAAGATGGACGCCTACCTGACCGATGCCATCGAGTGGAAGCGACGCGAGCCAGCCGACGACCTGCTCACCGGGCTCATTCAGGTTGAGGAGGAGGGCGACCGGCTCGACAGCGACGAACTTCTCTCCATGGTCGGTCTGCTGTTCGTAGCCGGCCACGAAACCACCGTGAACCTGATCGGCAACGGGATGTACGCCCTGCTCAGCCACCCCGACCAGCTGGAGCTGGTACGCACCGGACAGGTCGACGACGAGAACATGACCGAGGAACTACTGCGCTACGACAGCCCGGTACAGACCTCGGGCAGACACCTCACCCAGGACACCGTGATTGGCGGCGTCGAGGTCGCAGCGGACGAGTGGGTCCTCACAGCCCTCGGGAGCGCCAACCGGGATGAGTCCTTCTGGGGCGACACCGCCCCAGATCTGGACCTGACCCGCGACGGTGCTGCCCGACACCTCTCGTTCGGGAGCGGGGTACACCACTGCCTGGGCGCCGCTCTGGCCCGAATGGAGGGCGCTATCTCCATCTCCCGACTTGTCCGGAGATTCCCCCAACTGTCCGTTATTGAAGAACCGACGATCAACGCCCGGATCATCCTGAGGGGGCGCGGCACATTTCCGGTCAACCTCGGAGAACCTGCCTGACCGACTGCCCGGCTAGTAGGCGACCAGGCCACGCACCTGGTCGCGTGACGGACACGCCACAGCGCAGAACAGAGCGCCGACAAGCAGCGTCACCGCCATGAACGTCCAGGCCCGGTCGAACGCCATCAGGAAACCCTGATCCGTCCCCGCCTGGAACACCGCTATCGCAATTGCCACACCGCTGGCAAAGCCGACCTGTGATGTCGTACGGAGCGTGGCGCTGGCAGTGGCATAACGGTTAGCCGGTACCTCCTTGAGGCCCAGCGAGGCAAAGGTGGCAAACGAGCAGGCCACGCCGACGCCGAGGAAGAGAGACGCCGGCAGCATCGTCCCCAGGTAATTGGAATCCATGCCCACCCTCGTCAAGAGGAGCAGCGGCGAGGCGGCTGCCGACAGGCTTCCGATGACCAGCAGGTTCCTGTGGCCGACCCGATCCGCAACCGAACCCACGGGGCCACCAAGGAGCGCCGCCAGTGAAGGACCGGGAACCACCCCGAACCCGGCAGCCAGGGCCGACCAGCCCCACAGTTCCTGGAGGAGCAGGGTGTTGAACAGAACTATGGCTATGAACGCCGTCCCAAAAAAGACCTGACCGGTGGCAGCCGACCAGAAGGACCGGAACCTGAACAGGTCGAGGTCCAGGAGAGGGCGCGGATGGACCATCGAACGGTAGACGAGGACCCCTACAAAGACCAGGCCGACTGCCGCTGTCAGGAGAGTCAGGCCGGACCGGTACCCCCAGTCGCCTCCCTGGACCACGGCCAACAGGAGCAACGCCACCCCCAGTGTCCCGGCTGGCACGCCGAGAAGGTCAAAGCGACCCTTGGCATCCGGGTCCCTCGACTCGTGGACGAATCGAGGTGTCAGAACGAGAATCAGCAACCCGATCGGGACATTCACGAGGAACACCCATCGCCAGGAGAGGGTGTCCAGCAGCACCGCCCCGAAAGACGGCCCGATCGCCGCACCCAGGGCAGCCGACGCCCCCCAGACCCCGATGACCGTCGAATGGCGTTCCTGTGGGAACTCTGGAAGGACCATCGAGAGTGAGGCCGGGCTGAGGATCGAACCTCCGATCCCCTGGATCACCCTTGCGGCAATCAACCAACCGGTAAACGGCGCCAGTCCGGAAGCCAGGGAGCCGACGATGAACACGACCACGCCGATCATGAAGAGGCGACGTCGACCCTCCTTGTCGGCCATTCGACCGGCCAGGAGAAGGAAGGCTCCGACGGCGACCGAGTAGCCCGAAAGCACCCAGGAGAGACCAGCCTCGGTAGCACCCAGATCACGTCGAATCGACGGGAACGCAACGTTCACAATCGAGATGTCAATAACGGTCAGGAGCGCCGCCAGGGTTGACACGGCCAGCGCCATCCAGGCACGACGGCCGACCTGGACTGGATCACGCTGCTCCACCAACTACCCCCCGCCTCGGCCGGTCCGCCCACGCTAGGTGGGCGAGGAGCGTGTGGTCGAGGCGGGCACACCCGGGAGCCGGGCGGCCCGAGCCTGCTGAACAGGCCGGGCCGCCCGGTTCACCCGGAAGGTTGGACGGCTACTCGCCGCCCGGGTTCAACTTGACGGTGCTGGGCCGCCAGTTCTTGCCTGTGGTGTCCAAACCACGGCCGCTCATGATGTCAAGTGCCGCCTCGGCGTACTCGGTCGTGTACGCACCCGAGTCCGGTACCGATGCCAGGATCGACTCGCTGGTTGACACTCCGATGGTCTGGTCCCACTGGCCCTTGTCCATCATGCCAACGCCGTCAGGTGACGGCCAGATGAGTCCGTTGATCTCGTTCATCT
>DLRQ01000053.1:4403-6331 GCA_002501135.1 Candidatus Neomicrothrix sp. UBA7884 | reverse complement strand
CTCTTGTCGTCCTTCATATCGACGTTGAATCGAGGGTTGTGCTCCCTGATCAGGTTGAACTCCAGCATCAGGGCCTCGAGTTCGTTGGCCACCTGGATCCACTCAACATCGGTCGCCTCGTCGAGCATCTGGGCGGTGCGCGGCATCATTCGGTCACGGCTCCCGAAGTAGCTACCCAGGCGTTGGCGGAGGTTCTTGGCCTTGCCCACGTACAGGACGCGCCCCTCCGCATCGCGGAACTGGTAAGAGCCGGGTGCGTCCGGAATGGTCCCGGCTGGGGGCCTCTTCACCATCACACGAGCGTAGGCCCCCTACGGCCACCGCCTCCTACGGGTGTGGTCTGCTCACCTGGCCAGGAGAGCACCTAGGTAGCGACCGGTGTGGCTGTCGGGTACGGCGGCCACTGATTCCGGAGTGCCTGTCGCCACGACGCGACCGCCACCGCTGCCGCCTTCCGGGCCAAGGTCGATCAACCAGTCAGCAGTCTTGACAACGTCAAGGTTGTGCTCAATCACGACCACCGAGTTGCCCTGGTCGACGAGCCTGCTGAGCACGCCCAGAAGCTTGCGCACATCCTCGAAGTGGAGCCCCGTGGTCGGCTCGTCAAGGATGTAGACGGTGTGGCCGGTCGGTCGCTTGGCAAGTTCGCTGGCCAGTTTGACCCGTTGGGCCTCCCCTCCAGACAGCGTTGGCGCCGACTGGCCGAGTCTTATGTAGCCGAGACCGACGTCGACAAGGGTCTGCATGTGCCTTGTTATAGATGGCTGCCGGTCAAAGAACTCAAGAGCCTCCTCGCAGGGCATGTCCAACACGTCGGCGATATTGTGACCCTTGAAGGTGATGTCGAGGGTGTCGCGGTTGTAGCGCCGGCCGCGGCAGACCTCGCACGGCACGTACACATCGGGAAGGAAGTGCATCTCGATCCGTATGGTGCCGTCACCGTTGCAGGCGTCGCATCGTCCGCCCTTGACGTTGAAGCTGAAGCGGCCCGGCTTGTATCCGCGGACCCGCGCCTCCTCGGTCTGGGCGAAGAGCTTGCGGACATGGTCGAACACCCCTGTGTAGGTGGCGGCGTTGGATCGGGGGGTACGACCGATAGGGGTCTGGTCGATGTTTATCACCTTGTCTACGGCGTCCACTCCCTCGAGGGTCGTGTGCAGGCCCGGAGGCACCTTCGAGCCGTAGACACCTGCCATGAGTGCCTTGTGGAGGATCTCGTTGACAAGGGTCGACTTTCCTGAACCGGAGACACCCGTTACGGCCACGAAGCAGCCCAGGGGGACCTCAACGTCGATGTCGGCAAGGTTGTTCTCCCGGGCACCCCTGACAACAAGGCGCGAGGTGCCGACCGGCCGGCGCATCTCGGGGAGCGGGATCTGGCGTCGGCCGTCCAGGTACTGGCCAGTGAGTGAGGTCTTGTGGGCCAACAGGCCCTTCAGGACGCCGCTGTGGAGGATGTCGCCACCGTGTTCGCCGGCACCGGGTCCGATGTCGACGATGTGGTCAGCCGACCTGATCGTTTCCTCGTCGTGCTCAACGACGATCACCGTGTTTCCCAAATCTCTCAGGCGTATGAGTGTCTCGATGAGGCGCTGGTTGTCACGCTGATGAAGGCCGATCGAGGGCTCGTCCAGCACGTAGAGCACCCCTACGAGTCCACTACCGATCTGGGATGCCAGGCGGATTCGCTGAGCTTCACCACCTGCCAGCGTGGCCGCCGAGCGGGACAGCGACAGGTAGTCGAGGCCGACGTCGAGCAGGAAGCCGAGGCGCGAGTTGATCTCTTTTTGAATCTGCTCGGCGATCATCGCCTCACGCTCACTCAGCTTGAGGTCCTGAAGCACCTTGGCTGCCTCTCCGATCGAAAGGGCGCAAACGTCCCGGATCGAGTGGCCATCCACAAGAACCGCCAACGACAAGTCGTTAAG
>DLRQ01000053.1:0-4014 GCA_002501135.1 Candidatus Neomicrothrix sp. UBA7884 | reverse complement strand
GCTGGGTGTCGCTCTCGGCCTCTGTGTGGCGTCGACGGAGATATGGCAGGAGACCCTCGAAGCGGGCCGAGTAGACGCGGCTGCGGCCGAACCGGTTGGTGTAGCGGACCTTGACCTTTCCGATAAGGCCCTTCTCAAGAAGGATCCCCCGGTGTCGTGCCGAGAGGCGCCGCCACGGCTTGTCCATGTCGATCTTCTGGTCGGCAGCCACCGCCTCGACGAGCCGCGGGAAGTAACGACTGCGGCCACTTGACCACGGCGCAATTGCCCCCTCGGCGAGGCTCAGGTCCGGGTTGGGGACGACCAAGTCCGGATCAACCTCGAACACGGTTCCCAGACCGGCGCAGTACTGGCACGCCCCGTAGGGGCTGTTGAACGAGAAGTTCCGTGGCGCCAGTTCCTCGAATGACTTTCCGTCACTGGGACGGCTGAGGTGCTGGCTGAACACGATCGTCCGTGGTTCTGCATCCTCGGTTTCCCCACCTGGTGGCGAATCCCGGGGCATGGGCACGATCTGGATCTCCGCTACGCCCTCGGCAAGGGTCAGCGCCGTCTCCATCGACTCGGTCAGGCGGCGCTCGATGCCCTCTCGCAGCACAAGCCGATCAACAACAACCGAGATGCTGTGCTGTTCGTACCTTGCAAGGTCAACCTCGTCTCCGAGCTCGTGGAGTTCACCGTCGACAATCGCTCGGCTGAACCCCTGGGAGGCAAGATCGGCCAACAGGGTGTCGTAGGTTCCCTTGCGACCCTTCACAACCGGTGCGAGGACCTGAAACCTGGTGCCCTCGTCCAACTCAAGGACCCTGTCGACTATCTGCTGGGGTGTCTGCCGCACGAGCCTCTCACCGGTCTCGGGGTCGTGGGGAACCCCGATTCGTGCGTACAGGAGACGCAGGTAGTCGTAGATCTCGGTAATCGTCCCGACCGTTGACCTCGGGTTACGCGAGGCGCTCTTTTGGTCAATGGAGATGGCCGGCGAGAGCCCCTCGATGAAGTCAACATCGGGCTTGTCCATCTGACCCAGGAACTGCCGTGCGTACGAGGAGAGGGATTCGACATAGCGGCGTTGCCCCTCGGCATAGATGGTGTCGAACGCCAGCGAGGACTTGCCGGATCCTGAGATTCCGGTGAAGACGATCAGCTGATCACGAGGCAGATCCAGGTTGACATTACGCAGGTTGTGTTCCCGCGCTCCCTGCACCACAAGCCGATCAGACACGGCGGCGAGCCTACGCGGACCTGTGACTAGGTCCTGTGCTCAACCGGTGAACGGCCCTATGACGGCTCTGACATGTCGCGGACCTCGCGCTCCAGCTCCCGGATTTCGTCGCGGAGGCTGGCTGCGTACTCGAAGCGGAGGTCGCCTGAGGCATCAGCCATCTCGGCTTCGAGAGACCTGATCAACCTGAGAAGGTCCTCGTGCGGCATGTCGGACAGTTCATGCACCTTGCGCCTGTCGCGTCTGCCCCGACCCTGTGGGGTAGGTACGGATGCGTCCCGGCGGATCAGCGAGAGGATGTCGCTGACCGCCTTTCGGACGGTCTGCGGGTTGATTCCGTGCTCCTCGTTGTAGGCCCTCTGGAGTTCCCTCCTACGCATCGTTTCGGAGATGGCCCTCTGCATGGAGTTGGTCACCTGGTCGGCATACATCACGACCTGTCCGTCGACGTTTCTCGCAGCGCGGCCGATCGTCTGCACGAGGGAGGTCTCGCTCCTGAGGAACCCTTCCTTGTCGGCATCGAGGATCGCTACAAGCGACACCTCGGGAAGGTCCAGCCCCTCGCGGAGCAGGTTGATTCCCACCAGTACGTCAAATTCGCCGAGGCGGAGGTCTCTCAGGATCTCGATCCGTTGCACAGTGTCAATGTCGGAGTGGAGGTACCGAACGCGTACACCGTTCTCGAGCAGGTAGTCGGTGAGGTCTTCGGCCATCTTCTTGGTGAGGGTCGTGACCAGAACCCGCTGCTCGGCCTTCACCCGTTCGCCGATCATCTCGAGGAGATCGTCGATCTGGCCCCTGGTCGGACGCACCACCACCTCGGGGTCGATGAGACCTGTGGGCCGCACGATCTGTTCCACAACCGTGCCGGAGTTCTCGCGCTCCCACGGCCCCGGGGTTGCAGACAGGAGAACCACCTGACCCACCCGGTTGATGAACTCCTCAAACTGCAGGGGTCGGTTGTCGGCGGCCGAAGGCAGACGAAAGCCGTGTTCGATGAGGGTCTGCTTTCGGCTCCGGTCGCCCTGATATTGGCCGTGAAGCTGCGGTACGGCCACATGCGACTCGTCGAGGACCACGATGAAGTCGTCGGGGAAGTAGTCGAGCAGGGTGTAGGGCTGCTCCCCAGGTGACCGGCCGTCGATGTGTGCGCTGTAGTTCTCAATTCCGTTACAGAAGCCCAACTCCCCCATCATCTCGAGGTCGTGTTCGGTTCGCATCCGTAGGCGCTGGGCCTCGAGCAACTTGTCCTGTTCGCGAAAAGTGGTGAGGCTCTCGGCCAACTCGGACTCGATGCGGCGGATGGCACGGGCGATGATCTCCCGGTCCGCCATGTAGTGCGTCGCGGGAAACACCACCAGGTCATCCAGCTGGCGCAGGTGGTCACCGGTGAGCGGGTCCACCTCTGTGATCTGCTCCACCTCGTCGCCGAACAGAGAAACTCGTATCACGGTCTCCTCGTATGCGGGGTGGATCTCGATTGTGTCCCCCTTGACCCGGAACTTCCCGCGACCGAGCGTCATGTCGTTCCGTTCGTACTGCATGTCGATCAGCTGGCGCAGCACCGTCCGCTGCTCGACCATGGTTCCCCTTTCGAGTACCAGCAACTTCCCCTCATAGTGCTCGGGAGACCCGAGTCCGTAGATACATGACACCGATGCGACGACAATGGTGTCCCGGCGCGTCAGCAGAGCAGCAGTGGCGGAATGCCGTAGGCGATCGATCTCATCGTTTACCGATGAGTCCTTTTCGATAAACGTGTCGCTTGACGGGACGTAGGCCTCAGGCTGGTAGTAGTCGTAATAGGAGACGAAGTACTCAACCCTGTTGTCCGGGAAGAACGACCGCAGTTCGTTGGCCAACTGGGCCGCAAGCGACTTGTTCGGTGCGATGACGAGCGTCGGCCTCTGGAGTTCCTCGATCGTCCATGCAATCGTGGCACTCTTGCCGCTACCGGTTATTCCAAGCAGGGTGGTGAAGCGTTCACCGCCACGAATCGCCTCGCTCAACTGTTCGATCGCCGCCGGTTGGTCGCCGGCTGGCGAGAATGGGGCTTCGACCCGGAACCGGTTGGCCACGGGCGCATGGTATCCAGCGGTTTCCGCCCAGCCGGGCCACCTATCTCTCGCCGAGGGACCCGATCCACTCCCAACAGCGGTCCACCTCGGCGGACAGGTCAGCCTCGGTTCCACCGTTGTCGAGCACGAAGTCGGCCTTTTCGAGGCGTTCCGCTCGTGACGCCTGGTTTGCCATTCGGCGTCTGGCGTCGGCCTCATCCAGGCCGCGGTCTGCAGCCAGCCTCTGTATCGCGGTCTCCGGGTCGAGGTCGACAACCACGACGCCGTCAAAACCACCGCGTCCCACCTCTACGAGAAGAGGGATGTCGAATACGAGGATTGTGTCGGTTCCCTCGTAGACAGATCGGCGCCTTTCCATCTCGATGGCATGGGCTGGGTGGACGATGGCGTTGAGAAGTTTCAACTCAGCAGGGTCGTCGAACACGATTGACGCCAGTTCCCCACGGTTAAGCGTTCCGTCGTCGGCGACGACCCGCTCACCCCATTGGGCAACTATTGCCTCAAAGACCGCTGTCCCCGGCGCCTGCAACTCCCTGACCATGGCGTCGGAGTCCAGGACAACTGCCCCATGGTCAGCGAGCATCGTCGCCACGGTGGATTTCCCTGAACCAATTCCGCCGGTCAGGCCGATCTCGATCAATGCCGCCAGCCAGGGCCGAGGTCGGTCATTACTGCACTCAGGCGCTGGTTTCCTCAGCAGCAGCGTCGTCGTCC
>DLRQ01000025.1 GCA_002501135.1 Candidatus Neomicrothrix sp. UBA7884 | reverse complement strand
TACTGGTCCACGAACGTAATCGCGGTGCCTTTGTATCTCCGATTTCACCTGACAGAGTCAAGCGTCTCTTCGAGGCCCGGAAGGTAATTGAAGTGGGATCCCTGCAACTCTTCCTTGGCACAGGGGCTGATTTGTCCGAGCTCAAGGCCCACGCCAAGCTGTTGGGATCCTTTGACGAAACCACGCCCTGGCACACCGTCATCGAGGTCCACAACGACTTCCACCGGTCCATCGTCGCCACAGGAGGGAACAGCCGTCTCCTTGACACTTACGACCGCTATCAGGACGACCTCCAGTTCATGTTGTCTTTTCTTGGTCGTGCCCACACCGTTGATACCTTCGCGAAAAACCACGTGCTACTGGCCGAAGAGATCTGTCAGGGCAGTCCAAAGGCCATTGAACTCCTCGAGCACGACGTGACAGAGTTCGGAGTTCCCCCATTACTAGGTGCTCTCGCTGAACTCGAGGGCACCGACACCAGGTAGGGCATCACCTGAAAGTTGACTAGGGCCACCTGCGACCAATGACTCTTTCGTGGGTCATATCAGATGCGCTCAGTGCCGCCTTCGGGTTGTCTGTAGTTCGACGGCGATTCGGGCGGCCGTAGAGGCGTTGTTGAGTACCAGGGCGACGTTGGTGTCGATGCTCGCCCCGGTTGTGGATTCAGCGATATGGGCTAGGAGGAACGGCGTGATCGCGTTCCCGCTCACTTCACCGATTGCTGCCTCTTGCAAGCCGAGCTTGATGGCTTTGTGAATCACCCGGTGGTCGGCCTCGTGGTCGGCTGGCACAGGTACGGCGACCACGACACCGCTGGTGAGGCCCGTGGACCAGTGAGCCTCCAGGATCGAAGCGGTTTTGGCAGCGTCGTCTGAACGGGTGGTTGTCGGCAGGTTGGTTCCACGGGTCCAGAATTCGGGGAATACGTCAGTTCCCTGCCCAATGACGGGCACGCCGAGTGTCTCCAAGTGTTCGAGCGTCCGGGGGATGTCAAGGATCGCCTTTACACCCGCGCAAACGACAGCCACGGGAATCGTTCCGAGGGCTGTCAGGTCCGCAGAGACATCACCGGAGTCGCCCCGGTGTACGCCGCCGATTCCACCTGTAGCGAACACGCTGATTCCGGCCCTGTGGGCTACGAGCATGGTGGCGGCGACCGTCGTTGCTCCCGGACGACCGGCGGCCAGAACCCACCCCATGTCACGCAGGCTCACCTTCACTACGTCATCTGAAGTCGCTATGCAGGCAAGGTCGGCCCCATCAAGACCGACACGAATCGCTCCGTCCAACAGTGCCACGGTCGCTGGGACGGCTCCACCGGCGCGGATGGCTCCCTCAATGGCATGTGCGGTTTCCAGGTTTCGGGGACGTGGGAGGCCGTGGGCGATGATGGTCGACTCCAATGCCACGACCGGTGTACCTGCATTCAGCGCCTCGGCCACCTCGTCGCCGAGCCGGATCGGTTGATTGGATTCTGAATAGTCGTCCATTGCAGTCAGTCTCGCCGGTTTGCGACCCTCTCAGACGTTGTGGGTCGTACGAAAGCGTGCTGGTGTCTCCCCAGTGAGGCGCCCGAACTGCCTGGTGAGGGTGGCCTGGTCGTAGAACCCGCATTCGGTCGCCACGACAGCGATCGGGTCGTCCGAGTCGGTCAGGCGGGCTGCAGCCCTGTCGACCCTCGCTCTCAGCACGTACTGGTTGGGCGTGATGCCGAATACCTTCTTCATCCGCCGTTCCAACTGGTCCTCGGAGCACTCGGCAGCCGCGGCCATGTCCGCCACCCGGATCGGGTCGGCCAACCGTTCCTGGACGAGGTCCACGACCCGGGTCAGGGACTCCATGGCGATTCCCTCCTCGCTCGGGGTCTCCAGGTCGCGGCTCACGCTGACGAGTCCCACAACCTCACCGCTCTCGACCACCGGCAGTTTCGTCGTGAGGTACCAGCCGGTTGACAGGTCGGGTCGCCGGATCAACTCCAACTCGTTTCTCAGCGGTTCGCCGGTGGCGAATACCTGGGCGTCCTGGCCCTCGTAGTGCTCTGCCAGGGCCTCGGGGAACAGGTCAGACGCGCGGGTGCCAACCACGTCTCGCCTCGACTGGCGACCTGAGCGTCGGACGAATGCCTGGTTGACCGCCACGTAGCGGTCGTCTGTCCCCTTCATGCAGAACATGACGTTGGGAAGTGCGTCAAACAGGTCCAGGATCTCCTGTCGACAGCCGAATACCGGCTGGCTGGCAGGGCTCTTGTCGAATTCGGCCGCCATCAGGGCGCTGATCGTACAAGACCCCCCGGGGCCGGTCCTAGATCATGTACCCATGATTGAAACGGAGGCACGATCCGATTCCGGCAACTCTCCTCCCGATCCGGTTCCTGGCGCACTTGTCGAGGACGCGGTTCGGCTGGTCGGCAGGTGGCTGGACGCGGCCAGTGTCGTCGAGACGGCTGATGAGCGTGATCTGGCCGATCGACTGCTCGGACTCGTCGAGGACGGGCACGGTGTCGCCTTCACCATGCGATTTGTGGACAGGGTTGCCAGGAGCCGCCACAACAGGCTGGCGGCGCGGCAACTGTCGAGGCTGGTCAGCGGTCAGGTGCTTCCGTCCTTCCTCGGGCCGATCGACAAGTTGATGCTGGCAGTCGGAGCACGTCTGGCACCACTGTTCCCAGCACTCGTGATGCCGATCGCCCGATGGCGCATGAGGGGCCTCGTCGGCCACCTGGTGGTTGACGCCGAACCCGACGCCATGCACACACACCTGGCCGGCCGGCGAGATGACGGTTATGACATGAACGTGAACCTGCTGGGGGAGGCCGTCCTCGGCGAGGCCGAAGCCGGCCGCCGGTTCCAGCGCACCCTGGATCTGATTGACGACCCTGAGGTTCCCTACGTGTCTGTCAAGGTCTCGTCGATCGCCAGCCAGGTGAACCTCTGGGCATTCGACGACACCCTCGGGAGGATCAAGGAGCGCCTGTGTCTCCTCTACCAGAGGGCCTCAGATCCAGGGTCGGGCGGTGGGGACCCGACGTTTGTCAACCTCGACATGGAGGAGTACCGGGACCTCGAGCTGACGATTCGTGCCTTCACCGAGTTGTTGGACGAGCCGGCCCTCAGGGACATCGATGCGGGGATTGTCCTGCAGGCCTACCTCCCTGATGCCTTTGGAGCGCTCCAGCGGCTGACGGCATGGGCCGATGCGCGTCATCGGGCTGGTGGCGGACAGATAAAGGTCCGCCTGGTCAAGGGCGCCAACCTGGCGATGGAGCAGGTGGATGCCGCCATGCACGGCTGGGACCAGGCCCCGTATGCGAGCAAGGGTGAGACTGACGCCAGTTACAAGCGCTGCCTCGACTGGGTTCTACGGCCTGAACACACTGCAGCCGTCCGGATCGGCCTGGCCAGCCACAACCTGTTTGACGTGGCCTGGGCGCATCTTCTTGCCGACGCCCGCGGGGTCTCGGATCGGATCGAGTTCGAGATGCTCCAGGGCATGGCGCCGTCGCAGGCGAGGACGGTTCGCTCTGACACCGGCGGAATGCTTCTCTACACGCCGGTCGTGGCCCGTGACGACTTCGACGTGGCGATCAGCTACCTGTTTAGGCGCCTCGAGGAGAACGCCTCCCCCGACAACTTCCTTCGACACCTGTTCAGCCTCCGACCCGGGACCTCGGATTTCGAGGATGAGGCCGCGAAGTTCCGAAAGTCTGTGCTTGACAGCGCGACGGTGTACGTGGGTTCCCGCAGGGGGCCGTCAGGGGCAGAGCAGGTGGCCGGCACCTTTGCGAACCAGCCGGACACGGATCCGGCGCTTCCCGACACACAGGTCTGGCTGCGTGGGCTGGTGGGGCGCGCAATGGCCAAGGTGGAGACCCCGGTCACCACATCGTTGGCTGAGGTTGACCGGGAGGTTGCTGATGCCAGGGAAGCCCAGAACAGGTGGGTAGCCACGTCTCCGGATGAGAGGTGGAAGGTTCTCCACCGAGTTGCCGATGAGTTGGTTGCCCGACGCGACGACCTCTTCGTGTCGATGACACAGGAGGCGTCCAAGACATGGGCAGAGGCCGATCTGGAGATCAACGAGGCGGTCGACTTCGCCCGCTGGTACGCAGACCGGTCGCTGGAACTGAACGAGCTGTCCCGAAACGGTCCCGACGCCGCCGAGTTCACCCCGCTCGGGGTGATTGCGGTCATCCCACCATGGAACTTCCCGGTGGCGATCCCCACCGGTGGCGTCATGGCCTCCCTGGCTGCCGGTAACGCCGTCATCTTCAAGCCGGCGCCTGAAACCCCGCGTTGCGCCGAGGTCATCGCCGAAGCCTGCTGGGCTGCGGGTGTGCCAACCGACCTCTTGAGGTTCGTCCGCACTCCCGACGACCAGGTCGGCCGCCACCTCGTGACCACCGTGGACGGGGTGATCTTGACGGGTGCCGCTGAGACAGCAGCCATGTTCAGGTCATGGAAGCCCGACATGGTGCTGTTTGCTGAGACGAGCGGGAAGAACGCCCTCGTCGTCACACCGCAGGCCGACATGGACCTGGCTGCCAACGACCTCGTCAGGTCCGCGTTCGGGCACCAGGGCCAGAAGTGCTCGGCGGCCAGCCTCGGCATCCTCGTGGGCGAGGCGTACCGGGACGAGCGGTTCCTGCGACAGGTCGTGGACGCTGCGGCGTCCCTGGTGGTCGGAGCGACGACGGACCCGGCGACAACCTTTGGTCCGCTGATCGGCCCGGCCACCGGAAAGTTGGCCGACGCCCTCACCACCCTTGAGGCCGGGGAGAGGTGGCTGCTGGAGCCTCGCTGTCTCGATGAGGTCGGTACAGCCTGGACGCCGGGAATAAAGATCGGCGTCACGCCCGGTTCGTCGTTCCACCAGACGGAGTGCTTCGGGCCGGTGCTCGGGCTGATGGCGGCAACTGACCTTGACGAGGCCATTTCGTTTCAGAACGCGGTGGACTACGGGTTGACCGGTGGGATCCACTCGCTGGACCCGACAGAGGTGGACCGCTGGCTGGATGAGGTGCAGGTCGGCAATGCCTACGTGAACCGCCAGATCACCGGAGCGATCGTGCAGCGCCAACCATTCGGCGGTTGGAAGCGTTCCGTCGTGGGGCCCGGTGCCAAAGCCGGCGGCCCCGACTACCTCCTGCAGTTGGGATCATGGAGGCCGGTTGCTCCGGTCCGGTCCGCTGTCGCCCTGGCTGCTGCCGTTGAGAGCGATGTCGGGTGGTGGAAGCGCCACTACGGGGTTGAGCATGACCCGACCGGGTTGTTCTGTGAGGCAAACGTCCTGCGGTACCTCCCACAACCGGACGTGATCGTACGGGTGGGAAGCGGTGCCGATCAGTTCGAGGTGGAACGGGTGCTCGCTGCGGCACGGTTGTGTGGCGTTCAACCAGAGGTGAGCCGTGAGGAAGATGTGGCCGATGAGACGTTCGCTTCTTCGCTTTCCGGGCACAGGTTCGGCCGAATCAGGTACGTCGGTGACGGTGGGGTCAGCGACGTTGTTAGGCGGGCGGCCATTTCTGCCGAGGTGGACCTCGTCGATGCGCCCGTCACCGCCAGTGGGCGTCTGGAATTGAGGTGGTACCTCCGTGAGCAGGCCATCAGCCGGACGCTCCACCGCTTCGGGAACCTTGTCGGTGTTCCCTCCTGAGGCTTTCGACCACCGGATCAGTTGCAATGGGAGGCGTATTGCAACGGGATCAGTTGTAAATAGTCAAGACAACGACTGGATCACTTGCATACCTGAACATGGTTCGCGAGAATCAGCCAGATGAAGCGACCCCCGATGCGGATCCTGGACCTCTCCGGCAGCCCTGGGTCAATGGGGCATATCCATGGCGAGGCCCACGCCGATGAGATCCGGAGCTACGCCGAGGAGCGGGTAAGGCTGGCCGGCACCAGTTTCTGGGCGGGTGGCGAACTGGACCGTGGCGCCGTGCTGGAGATCGCCCGCGAGTGCCTGCCGGCCCACGAGGTGCACTCGCCTGATCTCTACGAGGAGATGTGCGCCCTCGCTGACGGGGCAGGCATAACTCGTGAGGAGGCCGTGGTGGTCGGCGGGTTCACCGACTTCGTCGACACGGTGAGGTCAGAGGTCGGCGGTACCCACCCGGACCAGGTGATCGAGGATGACTGCACCGCCGCGATTGTTCCAGACAGCCTCGCCGACGGATCCGGGTTCCTCGCCCAGACCTGGGACATGCACGACTCGGCTACCGAGCACGTCGTCCTGCTGCGGGTCAGGCCCACTGACGGTCCCGCGGCGCTTGTGTTCACCACGACCGGTTGTCTCGGCCAGATCGGAATGAACGAGGCTGGCGTGTGCGTGGGCATCAACAACCTGGTTGCCGCCGATGGATGCCATGGTGTGATGTGGCCCTCGGTGGTAAGGGACCTGCTGCTCAGGTCGAGCGCAGACGAGGCACTTGAGGCGCTACTCGAAGCAGACCTGGCTGGCGGCCACAGCTTCTTGATTATGGACACCGACGGTGTGGGCCATGTCGTCGAGGCAATGCCGACAGCCAGACCCTTCGAGTCGCTTGGTGACCATGCCCTCGCCCACACGAACCACACGGTTCACCCGGATGCGTCGGCAGTGGAAGGCCCCAAGCCGCAAGGCCTCATGGCCAACTCGATCCGCCGTCTGGCGAGGGCCACCGAACTGCTCGACCGCAACGGCATCACCAGCGACGACCTGATGGCGCTCACCCGGGATCCGGAGGCGATCTGTCAGGTGTCCACCGACCCGTTCCACATCGAATCCAGCGGCGGAGCCGTGATGCGGCCCAGGACCCTCGACTTCTGGGCCGTCTGGGGAATCCCCAGCCAGAATGAGTACGTCCACGTTCCGTTCGGCGGCTGAGGGGTGCGCATGCCCGACATCACCTACGCCCCGATCGAAGCCAGGTGGGCGGCCGAGTTGGCCGCCATCGAGCGTTCGGCGTTCCCGACGGTCGGAGCCGTCGACCTCCTCACCGCCGAGGACATCGAGATCCTCTGCGGAGTGTTTCCCGATGGTGGTTTCGTGGCACTCGACGGCGACAGGCCCGTTGCAATGGGAGTCGGGATACTCATCGACTTCGACTTCGACGAGCCCCACCACTCCCTCGACGACCTCTGCGGCGAGAACTCCTGTGGCAACCACAGGGACGATGCCGACTGGTACTACGGCGTCACCATCGCCGTCGATCCGCATTACCGGAGGCTGGGTATCGGCCAGCAGCTGTATGTGCTCCGCAAGGAGACGGTGAGGCGCCTCGGAAAGCAGGGGATTGTCGCCGGAGGTGTCATACCCGGGTACGCGGATCACATCAATGAGATGTCGGCCTCGGAGTACATCGAGAGGGTCATGGCCGGAGAGCTCTACGACCCCACCCTCAGCTTCCAGTTGGAGAACGGTTTCGAGGCCCGGGGTGCCATCCCGAACTATCTGGATGACCCGGCCGTCGGCGACAACGCCGTCCTCATCGTTTGGAACAACCCGGATCTGGCATCCTGATCACATCAGATCCGGTCTGGGGAGGAACCTGATGTCAGAAACTGGCGAGCGCGCCGAGAGCGGTGCACTGGGGCACCTGCGGATCGCCGACTTCAGCCGCATCCTGGCCGGCCCGCTGGCAACGATGGTCATGGGGGATCTCGGGGCCGATGTGGTCAAGGTCGAACAACCCGGTGTGGGCGACGACACCCGCAGCTGGGGGCCGCCGTGGTGGGAGGTCGACGGACAACCGACAAGCACCTACTACCTGGGCCTCAACCGCAACAAGAGGAGCATCGCCCTGGATCTGGGTGACCCTGCAGACCTGGAGATGGCCCGTCGGCTGTGCCTGGACGCAGACGTGGTGGTCGACAACTTTCGGGTCGGGACGATGGAGCATTTCGGTCTCGACAGGGTTTCCCTCGTTGAGGATCGACCCGATCTGATCACCTGCTCCATCACCGGATTCGGCAGTACCGGTGACGGTGCGAGCCTCGCCGGTTACGACTTTCTCGTACAGGCGATGAGCGGTCTCATGGCGATCACCGGCGAGGCAGACGGTGAGCCGATGAAGGTGGGCGCCGCTGTCGTTGACAAGTTGGCGGGCCTCTATGCCGCCGTCGCAATCCTGGCCGCCGTCGAAGAGCGGCGTGAGACGGGCCTTGGCCAACACGTCGAGGTCTCTCTGATGGGAGCGGCCCTGGCAGGTCTGTTGAACGTGGGATCCGCCCACGTGACAACCGGTGCCGACCCCGGGCGCCACGGCAACCGGCACCCGTCGATCGTCCCCTACCAGTCGTACCGGGCCTCTGACGGTCAGGTGGTGATTGCTGCAGCCAGCCCGGTCCTGTGGCAGCGGTTGTGTGAGGTTCTGGACCGTCTAGACCTGGCTGTTGACACTCGTTTTGTCGACAACGCCGCGCGCCTCCAGAACGCCGATGCCCTCGAGGCTGAGATTGAATCGGTGCTGGCGCCGGGAACCGTTGCCGAGTGGACAGGCCGGCTGCGTGCTGCCGGGATTCCAGCGGGCCCGATCAACAGCGTGCGTGAGGCGTTTGCCACTGCCGAGGATCTGGGCCTCGATCCCGTCTGGGTAATGGGTGACGGCACGGATTCTTTCAGGTCGGTCGGATCGCCGATCAGGATGTCGGCCACCCCGCCGGGGATTTCCAGGCCGCCGCCAGCCAACGACGAACACGGCCATGAGATCCGCAGCGAGATCAGCGAGATCTAGGGCTCGATGATCTTGAAGAAGATCGGGAAGTCGGTGAACGTCTCCCAGAGTGCGAGCACGCGTTCAGCGTCGCCGCTGACCGTGGCTGCACCCGACCCGACCGGGTCGCCAAGTTGGCCCCCCGTTGCCACCAGTTCGTCCAGCGCTGCCCGGTCACAGGTGACGGTCGCGTCGGGCGACTCATGTGGTCTTCCCGGGGCAGAGTGGAGGGTTCCGTTCGAAAGTTCCAGGCGGATGACCTCGTTAGTGTCGGGCAGCAACCAGTTGATGTTCAGGTGGCCCAGGTCTGCTGCGAGAGGCCCGTCGACCCTCACGGCTAGGTAGTCGAACACCTGCTGCAGGGTCATTCCCCTTGCCACCTCGGGCCTGGGTCGTTGCATTGCCGGAAGGTCGATCGAGCCGTTCCTCAACTCCTGTGCACCCGTGAGGTAGATGTCGCGCCACGGCCCGGACTCCGCCCGGTAGGCCAACTGCTCGAAGGCATCGGCCTGGAGCAACCTGGCCTCTTCACACCCCGGGTCGGCGAACACGGCGTGCCTGAGGACCTCGGCAACCCACCGGTGGTCACCGGCCTCAAATGAGGCCCGTGCCTGCTCGAGCAGGTTCTCCATTCCGCCCATGAACTCCACGTACCGGGCACCGGCCTCTACTGGCTCATAAGGGTCGAGGCTGGACGGGTGGCCGTCGTACCAGCCCAGGTAGCGCTGGTAGACGGCCCGCACGTTGTGGCTGACCGTGCCGTAGTAGCCGTGGCAGAGCCAGTCGTTCCACAGACCCGGAGGGAGGTCGATGCGGGCGGAGATCTCGTTAGGGGTGAAGCCCAGGTTGGCCAGCCGCATTGCCTGGTCGTGCAGCCAGCGGTAGAGGTCGCGCTGGTTGGTCAGGTAGCTCCTGACGGCGTCTGTTCCCCAGTGGGGCCAGCCGTGGCTGGCGAACACGATGTCGGTCCGGTCCCCCCACCTGTCCAGAGCCTCGTCGATGTAACGGCTCCACATGAGGGTGTCGCGAACAAGTGCGCCACGCAGGGTCAACACGTTGTGCATCGTCGCCGTGCAGTTCTCGGCCATACAGAGGATGCGGTGGTCCGGGAAGTAGAAGTGCATTTCTGCCGGGGCTTCTGTCTCCGGGGTGAGCTGGAACTCGATGCGAACTCCGTCCAGCACCAGTTCCTGGCCGGTCTCTGTGATCTCGATGGTCGGGGGCACCAGGGCCGATGACCCTGTGGGAAGGCCCTTGCCGAGCCCCTGGTCGACATGGCCGTGTTCGTTCCACGGGATGAGCAGCCCGAACTGGTAGGTGGTCCGGCGGCTCATGGCCGGTCCGGCGACCACGTTCTCGGCCACCGCTTCACGCAGGAACCCCTCGGGTGCCACAATCGGCACCTCGCCGGATTCGACCCGTTCAAGGTCGACCACGCCCAGCACGCCGCCGTAGTGGTCGACATGGGAGTGGGTGTATATGACCGCCGTGACGGGCCGGTCGCCCAGGTGTTCGGTAACCAGGTCGTATGCGGCGCGGGCGGTTTCGGTTGTGGTCAGGGGGTCGATGACCACCCATCCGTTGTCACCACGGATGAACGTGACACAGGAGATGTCAAATCCGCGAACCTGGTAGAAGCCGTCACAGACTTCGTAGAGGCCGTGCTGGGCGTTGAAGCCGGCCTGGCGCCACAGGGCCGGGTTGACTGTGTCTGGTGCCGGGCCCTCCACGAAGTCGGACCGGGAGAGGTCCCAGGCGATCGGCATCCACGGGTTCGGATCGATTCTGTCGATTACCGGCTCGGCCCTTGTGGCGATGAAGCCCCGTGCAACGTTGGCGGCGTCGCTTCCGTCGTCAGGGGGGAGGGAGGCCGCAAAGGCGTCAAGGTCGGCCCTGGTCTGTTGTGTCGCCGGCCTCGGGGTCCGAGGGTCGTCGGTCATCGGCTTCTACCTGGCCGGAGGGTCATGGTCCCGTGAAGACCGGTCCGGTGGTCTCGTGAATCGGCACCTCGCCGGGGCCGTCGCCGTAGCGGCCGAGTTCGAACCGTGCGACCACGAAGTGGTGCACCTCGTCTGGCCCATCAGCTAGGCGCAGTGTTCGTTGGGAGGTGTACATGGATGCAAGGGGTGTCCACTGGGAGACACCCGTTGCGCCGTGGACTTGGATCGCCTCGTCGATGATGTGACAGACCTTCTCCGGGACCATTGCCTTCACAGCGCTGATCCAGACCCGGGCCTCGGCGTTGCCCATTGTGTCCATGGCCCTTGCGGCACGGAGCACCATCAGGCGCATCGACTCGATGTCGATTCGCGCCCGTGAGAGGACCTCCATGTTCTTGCCGAGGCGGGCTATGGGCTTGCCGAATGCCTCCCGGTAGAGGCCACGGCGGGCCATCAGTTCGACGGCACGCTCGGCGGCACCGATTGAACGCATGCAGTGGTGGATGCGGCCCGGGCCGAGGCGCAGCTGGGAGATTTCAAAACCGCGACCCTCGCCGAGCAGGAGGTTGTCGTAGGGAACGCGGCAGTCGTCGAAGGTCAAGTGCATGTGGCCGTGGGGGGCGTCGTCATCGCCGAACACGTGCATGGCGTGGTCGATGGTGAGCCCCGGGGCGTCAGTTGGTACGAGTATCTGGGACTGGCGATGGTGTGGTGGTCCATCAGGGTTTGTCTGGACCATGGTGACCATGATCTTGCAGCGGGGGTCTCCTGCGCCGGAGATGTAGTACTTGGTTCCGTTGATCACCCATTCGTCTCCGTCGCGTACGGCGCTGCAGGCGATGTTCTTTGCATCAGACGAGGCCAGGTCGGGTTCGGTCATGGCGTAGGCCGACCGGATCTCACCGTTCAGGAGGGGCTCGAGCCACTGCTTCTTCTGCTCAGGGGTACCGATCCGCTCCAACACCTCCATGTTCCCGGTGTCGGGTGCCGAGCAGTTGAGGCTCTCGGAGGCAATGGGGTTCTTGCCCAGTTCGGCCGCTATGTATGCGTAGTCCAGGTTCGAGAGGCCCTCGCCGGTCTCGGCATCGGGAAGAAAGAAGTTCCAGAGGCCCTTTTCGCGTGCCTTTGCCTTCAGGGTCTCGATGATGTCGATCTGGCCGGGGTGGTAGCCCCAGTGGTCCTCGCGGGCGGCACCCAGGTCGTGGTACTCACGGGTCACCGGCTCAACCTCGGTGGCGATGAAGTCCACGACGGCGTCGTAGAGCGGGCGCGCCGCCTCCGACATAGCCAGGTTCATGGAGGTGTCGCTCGGGTCTTCGATGTGGAGTCCGGGTCCGATCGGCATGGGTTCCTCGTTGTGGGATTGGAAATAGTGGCTGAGTTGTGGCGAAACCTAGGTCAGTGGTGGGGTCCGCCACCAATCGGAAGGACCTGAAGTGCAGGCATTCCGGGCTGCAGTCTATTTCTGATATATGTGATGCACGTAATATGTGCTACACATATATATATGGCAAACCTCACGCTCTCAGTCGATGACGACCTCCTCTCCCGGGCGAGGGTCAGGGCCGCCGAGCAGGGCACCTCGGTTAACGCCGTGGTCCGGGAGTTGATCACCGGCTTCGCCGCCACCGATCGGGTCGACTCGGCACGCCGCCGGCTGGTGGCGCTATCGATCTCCTCCATAGCCGGATCAGGAGGCAGGTCGCCCACATGACCGGCTCCCTCACCAACAGGGTGTTCGTGGACGTGTCCGTGCTGGTGCGCCTCTTCGACGACGACGAGCCACGTCGCCAGGCGGCTGCACGTGCCGTCATCGGCGACATCCAGGGCGCCACACTTGTGATCTCGACACGGGTCATGGCCGACTTCTACGACATCGTCACCAGGGAGTTTGCCCGTCCCCTGCCGGGGGTAGTGGCCGGACGGGCCCTGGCCGACCTGGCTGATCTGGCGGTAGTTCAGGTTGATCACGACCTGGTTGCCGCAGCAGCCGACACTGCCGACCGACACGACCTGGAGGTCCGTGACGCCCTGGCCGTCGAGGCGGCTGCCACCGCCGGGTGCGGCCGACTGCTGACCGAGGCGCTCCCGCATGGAACTGTGTTGCGGGGCCTGGTGGTTGAGGATCCCGTCAACTGGGAGGAGTACGGGTCGCAATGATGGAGATCGAAGGCCTCAGGCGACACGAGGTGGATGCGTTCGGAACGCGTATTCACGTGGCCGAGGTCGGTGAAGGCCCGATGGTCCTGTTCGTCCACGGTTTTCCCGAGTCCTGGTACTCATGGCGACACCAGCTGCCTGCCGTTGCAGCCGCCGGTATGCGGGCAGTTGCCATCGACGTACGCGGCTACGGATCCTCGGACAAACCGGACGAGGTTGATGCCTACCGACTCGTGGAACTGGTCGGAGACTGCGTCGGCGTGGTCGAGGCCCTTGGCGGGCGAACGGCCACGATCGTCGGACATGACTGGGGCTCACCAATTGCGGCAGCCGCAGCCCGCCTTCGACCCGACGTGTTCACCGCCGTGGCACTCCTCTCAGTCGCTTACGACCCGCGGGGCGACCCGCGCCCAACAGACGTGTTCAAGATGATGGGCGGGGACGATGAGTTCTACATCGAGTACTTCCAGGAACCTGGCCGCGCCGAGGCCGAGATCGCCGTCGATCCGGTCCGCTGGCTGGAGGGCTTCTACTTCACCGCCTCGGGCGACTGCCCCCCCTCTGCCCCTGACGAGAAGCCGATGGGTCTGATCGCACCTGGCGGAAAGATGAGCGACTCCTTCAGGTACCCGGGTCAGCCGACGGCCTGGATGACACCCGATGACCTGGTCTTTTACGCAGCTGAGTTCGCCCGGTCCGGGTTCTCCGGGGGCCTCAACCGGTACAGGTGCGTCGACCTGGACTGGGTTGACCTGAGGGCCTGGCATGGCGCTCCCATCAGGCAGCCGTCGCTGTTCATCGGTGGCGAGAACGACGGACCGACCATCTGGGGGGCTGGCAGTATCAGCAGGTTCCCACAGACGCTTCCCGGCCTCCACGCCTCGGTGATCCTCCCCGGCGTGGGGCACTGGATGCAGCAGGAAGATGCCGATGGCGTCAACGCCGTCCTCCTGGAGTTCCTGGCAGGTCTCCCCTGACGGAACCCGGGCTCCGGGAGTCGGTGACCGGACTGCTGCACCATGAGCCCGGAACCGCCTAGGTTGTGCGGATGGCGGCAGGTGCAGTGCGCAAATTGACCCGGTCGCTGGAGTTGCGCCACGTCTTCGCTCTCTCCACGGGGGCGATGCTCTCTTCTGGCCTGTTCCTCCTCCCCGGCCTGGCAGTCGCCAAGGCGGGTCCGGCTGCAATCGTCGCCTATCTGCTGGCGGGAACCCTTGCCATACCGGCGATGCTCAGCGTCGCCGAGTTGTCGACGGCCCTACCCAAGGCCGGCGGCACCTACTACTTCCTGGAGAGAGCGCTTGGCCCGGCTGTCGGCACAGTGGCCGGCTTTGGCACATGGCTCTCGCTCATACTCAAGGACGCCTTCGCCATGGTCGGTATGAGCGCCTATCTGGTGCTGATCGTCGATGTCGACGGAAGGACCCTGGCTCTCGTTCTGATCGGGTTGTTCACGCTCATCAACGTCGTCGGTTCCAAGGCCAGTGCGTCGGTCCAACTGATCATGGTCGCGTTCATCCTTGTCGTAATGGCCTGGTTTCTCGTAGGGGGGTTTTGGGATATCAGGGCGAACGGCATCGACAGCTCGCGGCTTGACCCGTTCTTCACCTCGGGCTGGTCGGGGGTGCTGGCGGTGACGGGCCTGGTGTTCGTCTCGTACGGAGGCCTCACCAAGGTCGCCAGCGCTGCTGAAGAGGTGGAGGACCCGTCCCACCGGATTCCATTGGGGATGATGCTGTCGCTGGGGGTGGCCACGCTGCTCTACACCCTCGGGGTGCTTGTGACTGTCGTGGTTGTACCGCCGGAGATACTCCACGAGGATCTGGCCCCGATTCACACCGCTGCGGTCGCCGTATTGCCGACTGCAGGTGCCTGGCTGGTTGTCGTGGCGGCTCTGGCTGCATTCGCGTCGGCGGTAAACGCAGGCATCCTGGCGGCAGCCCGGTACCCGATGGCGATGGCGCGCGACGGGTTGCTGCCGGCGCGTCTTGGCGGGTTGAGCCGACACGGCACACCGGCGGTCGGGGTCGTGATCACCGGTGCGATGATCGCCCTTGTCGTCGTGGCATTTGACACAGAGGCGATTGCCAAGCTGGCGAGCGCGTTCGTTCTGCTCACCCTCGGCATGGTGAACCTGGCCGTACTGGTACTGCGGGCCTCACAGATCGTGTCCTACGCACCGGCCTTCCGCACCCCCTTCTACCCGTTCACCCAGTTCGCCGGTATCGCCGTCTCGGTTCTCCTCATCTCCCAACTTGGTCTTGTGCCGCTTGTCTTCATCGGCGTAGTCACGGTGGTCGCCTGGGTCTGGCACCACCTGTACGCAACGCCACGGACCAACCGGGCCGGTGCCATCCGCCACGTGTTCGAACGCTGGGGCGAGGGCGTCGACCGTGGGCTGGACCGCGAGATGAGTGCAGCGATGGCGGGCCACGGGCTGCGTTCAGATGACGACTACACGGGATTGATCGCGAGGGCCGTGGTGCTGAGCGTGTCATCTGGAACGGACATAGGCGAGGCTGCCGAGCGCGTGTCCACGGTGCTCTCGGACCGCATCGGCCTCTCCGCCGATCTGGTCAGTGACCGGTTCCTCGAGACAGGTTCGCTCTGGATCCAGCCGTCTGACGAGCACCCGACAGCTACGCCGGTTGCCCTGTTCGACGCGATCGACGACGACAAGCTGGTGATCGTGCGGGCGGCCGGCGGCATCAGAATTCCAGCCGCATGGGGCGGTTCGGGGGAGCGGGTGAACGCCCTGTTCTTCCTCGCTGGAACAGCGGCCAATCCTGGTCGCTCGTTGCGCCTGGCGGGGGAGTTGGCCGGTTACCTGCACGGCGGTTCGCGACAGATCGGGGCGGCGGCCAGCGAGGCCGAGGTGAAGTCGGCACTGTTGCCGGGTGTGACCCTTCGCCAGTACACCCTCCTTCCGGAGGGAAGCGACGTCGGCCTGATCGGTGAGCGTGTCGGCGACATTGAATGGCTTGACGGGGTTGAGCTGGCCTCGGTTACCAGGTTCGGGGTGCCCATGCCGATCGACGCCGATCTGGTGCTCGAGCCCGATGATCAGCTCACCCTGCTGGGACCTGATGCCGTGATGCCGGCCGCCGGCCAGCCAGCCCCCCTGGTTCCTGTCAGGTCCTGAGAGTCCCCCAGCGATCCGCCAGGAAAGCTGTCATCCTGGAGTGATGGCCGGATTGGACCTTGAATGGGAGTTTCGAGAGCGGGCATTCGCCTTCTTGCGCGCAGTCCAGTTGCGTACCGGCGGGCCTGTCAGGCAGGCCGACGTGGGGTTCTTTGAGTTCCGTGGCGGGAAGTACCGGTTGATGCCGACACAGCAGGGAATCTTGAAGCCGAGGCAGTTGGATGCCGCCCTCAGTTTTGTCACCAGATACTCAGGCAGTGGCTACCGACCCTACGACGACCATGAGGGTCCAGATGGCCTGCTCCGGTACAAGTGGGAGGGCACCGACCCAGACCACTACCGCAACAGGGGAATGCGCCTTGCAATGGAGGCACGTCTCCCCCTCATCTACTTCAGGGCGATTGCGAAGGGTCTGTATGAGCCGATCTTTCCGGTAACTCTCGTCGGTGAGGAGGTGGCTGCCCGACAGTTCGTAGTCGCCCTCGACGAGGTGTCTGCCGGCTACTGGGACAACAGAAACGTGATCGACCTTGCCACCAGACGGGAGTACGCGGAGAGGGCCACGAAGGTTCGGGTTCATCAGCCCGTGTTCAGGTCGGTTGTACTGGACGCCTACGGGCACCGGTGCGCGTTGTGCAACCTTCGTCACCGTGAACTCCTCGACGCCGCCCACATCAGGGCCGACGCGGACGGTGGCGAACCAGTCGTCACCAATGGCATTTCAATGTGCAAGATCCACCATGCCGCCTACGACAGCGACATCCTCGGGATCAGGCCGGATCGCGTGATCCGACTTCGGTCCGACGTGTTGATGGAACAGGACGGACCGACGCTTCGTTACTCGCTCCAAGGCCTCCATGGAGAGCAAATGCAGGTCCCCCGGCGTCGTGCCGCTTATCCGTCGGTTGACCTTCTCGAGGAGCGGTGGGACCGGTTCAAGCAGAGCGCATGATGTCGCCAACCCGGCTATTCAGCGCTTGAGCAGGCGCTTCACCTCGGCAATCCCGGCTATCGCCTCCGACGCCGTACCGGCCACTGGTGCCAGGTTGAGGTCGACGGCGCCGGTATCCACGAATGGGGTCAGCCACCCGGCTATCTCGGATGGCGTGCCGACCGGTGAATACCTCTCAAACGCCGAGAAGGGAGCGCCGTAGAAGGATTCCATGCTGGGACCCAGGAGTCCCGCCCCCTCTTCCGGTGTGTCTCCCAGCCCCACCCACACCTGATACCCGTGTCTCCAGTTCACGTCGGTCCGACCAGCCGACATGGCGGCTTCTTCGGCCAGGGCGACCCCGGCAGCGAACCGGTCAGGCGAGCACCATGAGGCCAGCCAGCCCTGGCCGCGTGTTCCGGCCCTTTGAATGGCGGCCGTCGAACGGCCACCAACCGTGACCACAACCGGAGGGTCAGGTTCGGGCCGGATCGAGGTGTTGGGCACCTGGTAGAACTCGCCGTCGTGGTTGACGGTAGTTCCGTCCAGAAGTGGGAGGAGGACGTCAAGGGCCTCGTCGGTCCGACGTCCCCGGGTGGCAGGGTCCACTCCGACCGACTCCATTTCGTGACGGTCCTCACCGCCCACCCCGATTCCGAGGGTGAGGCGGCCCGGAGCATCTTCGGCCAGGGTGGAGACCTGACGGGCCACTGCCACGGGATGACGGAGGGCCAGCAGGTAGACGCCGATGTAGAGACCGATTGTGGGGTGCAGTCCCGCCAGCCAGGCCATGGTCATGAGGCCGTCCCGGCCCTGGCCTCCCTGAAATGCCACATGGTCCGACGTGATCATGTGGTCGAGGCCACCGGTGGCGGCGGCGTTCACATACGCGTCTGCCTCCTCACGCGATTTGAAGCCGGCTGGAGGGATTGAGACACCGACCCGAACCGGCTCACCGGTCACGGAGTCTTCTTCTGTCCGAATCGATCCCATGACGTGATGCGCTCGGCTGGCCTGGGACGCGGGGCTACACCCCAGTTGCCGGTCGGATAGCCGAGGGGTAGTAGGGCCAGGACCTCGTAGCGCGCGGGTATGTCGCACAGTTGGCGCACCTCATCTTCGTAGATTCGATGCAGCGTGGTCATGGTCGTTCCGAGTCTCAGTGAGCGTGCTGCCAGCATGAAGTTCTGGACTGCCGGGTACACGGAGGCGTGGGTGGGGCCGACTGGCATCGGGCCCTCGTCGTCCTCGACCGTCATGTCGATGGATGGCATTAGTACGAGCACCAGCACCGGTATGTGCTCGAGGTTCTCTGCCAGGTGGACCGTGGCCCGGTTGTTGCGTTCCCAGCTGCTCTTGGTGGCATCGTCTGGGAATTCGGTTGGAGCTATGGCAGCGCCGTAGCGCGCCCATCCACGTCTGTAGATCTTGGCTAGGGCCAGTCTCGTGTCCGGGTCCTGCACGATGAGGAACTGGTAGGGCTGGATGTTGCCTCCGCTCGGTGCCTGGACCGCTGCTTTGAGGCACGTCCAGATGTCTTCCTCGCTGACCGGATCATCGGTGTACCGGCGCATCGCCCGGTGGGTCATCAGGCCCTCAAGGAGACCCGGTTCTGATTCGGTTTCTTCGCCCATGCTGCTGTCCTCCTACCTGCCTGTAAAGCGGGGTTCGCGTTTTTCGGCCAGAGCTGTGAGAGCTTCGGCGTGGTCCTCTGAGGTGAACGTGAGCATCTCCAGGGCCGTGGACAGGTCAAATGACGATCCCATTGTCTGCTTGATCCAGGCGTTTACGGCCTGCTTGGTGTATTGCACCGCCTGTGGTGCGCCGGCGGCGAGGCGCTTCGCCCATGCCAGGCCTGCGGCCCGGCAGGTCTCCGCGTCGGGTGTCGATTCTGTGATCAGGCCCAGCTGGGCGGCCTCTTGTGCTCCGACTGCGTCCCCTGTGAGGAGGAACCGCTTGGCGAGCACGGGGCCCAGCGCGAGCGGCCATGCGATAGTGCCACCGTCGCCTGCCACGATGCCGACCCTGACGTGGGGGTCGCCCAGCCGTGCCGTTTCGGACATGACCACCACGTCGCAGAGTAGGGCGATGCTGGCTCCCAGGCCCATTGCGTGTCCGGTTACGGCACAGACCACTGGTAGGTGGACATCGAGCAGGTCCCAGATGAGCGATTTTCCGTCAAGTCGCAGGTTGGCTGCGAATCCGGGTTCTTGGAATTCGGGGAACCAGGCGAAGTCGCCGCCGGCCGAGAAGGCCGACTCGGTACCGGTTAGGAGGACAGCCCGGGCACTTCGTTCGGCCTGCAGGCGTGGGAACAGATTCGTCAACTCGTGGTGCATCCGGTTGTCAACCTTGTTGAGGGGGTCATCGACTTTGTCGATGGTGACGATGAGGACGTCCTCGTCGTATTCGAACCGCAGGTACTCGAAGTCGTCGCTGGTCATGTCGGTGAGTTCACAACAGTGTCGTGTCGGTGTCCAACCCCAGTCGGATACGTCCGGTCAGTTCGTGGATTCTTTCGGCCACCATG
>DLRQ01000068.1 GCA_002501135.1 Candidatus Neomicrothrix sp. UBA7884 | reverse complement strand
TGCCAATTCCGCCACTCCGACGTGACCCCCGGGAAGACCCGGAACGCAGGGCGCCGCCTAGAACATCAACCCCAGGGCGATCGTGGTGAAGGCGAACACGAGGGCCGTCACGATCGTGATGCGGTCCAGGTTCTGCTCGACAACGGTTGATCCAGCAGTCTGAGCGCCGATACCCCCACCGAACATGTCGGACAAGCCACCGCCCTTACCGCTGTGGAGGAGCACGAGGAAGATGATTCCCAGTCCCGAGGATGCCTGGATGATTGCTACGAGAACGAACATGGTGAGTGCAGGCTATCGCTGGAGGAAGCGTCAGCCGACCAGTCTGTAGGCGATGATTCGGGCAAACTCCTCCGGGTCCAACGAGGCGCCACCGACGAGCGCACCATCGATATCGGGTTGCCTCATCAGATCGGGAGCGCTCACTGGCTTTACGGAACCGCCGTACTGGATTCGAACCGAATCGGCCGCCGCGTTCCCGGAGTCGTCTCGTACCACCTGCCTGATGCCCAAACAGACAGCCTGTGCGTCCTCGGGGGTAGCCACTCTTCCGGTGCCGATGGCCCAGATCGGTTCATAGGCAACCACAAGGGACGCGACCTGTTCGGGCGGCACGCCAGCGAGACCTGCCCGCACCTGGCCGGCAACCCTGGCCTCTGTAGTTCCAGCCTCGCGCTCCTCGAGGGTCTCGCCACAGCACATGATCGGCGTCATGCCCGCGGCAAGAACAGCCTTCACCTTCTTGTTGACGACCTCATCGGTCTCACCGAACAACTGTCTCCGCTCCGAGTGCCCCACGATCACGAGCGATACGTCCAACTTGGCAAGCATCGCCGGCGCCACCTCGCCGGTGAAGGCACCGGCAGCCTCCCAGTGGCAGTCCTGGGCACCCAGAGCGACCGGAATCTCATCGGACTGAAGGACCGTCTGAACTGACCTCATATCCGTGAACGGCGGATGTACCGAGACGTCCACGGCGTCGTAGTCGTTGGCCGAGAGCAGGTAGGACAGCTTCTGCACTGCCTGAATGGCCTCGAAGTGGTTGTGGTTCATCTTCCAGTTGCCGCTGATCAGCGGCCTGCGTTCTCCGGTCACCCTAGACTCCTCTCAACTCCGGCCCGTAGGGCCGCAAGGCCCGGCAGGTCACCCTTCTCGATCAGTTCCAGCGCCGCTCCCCCACCGGTGGACACGTGGTCGATCCTGTCGTCAACGCCAAACATCCGGGCAGCAGCGGCGCTGTCTCCACCGCCGACGACCGTGAAACCACGGCAGTCAGCTACCGCCTCGGCAACGGTACGGGTGCCGGCGGCGAAGCGGGCATCCTCGAACACACCCATGGGACCGTTCCACAGGACCGTTCGCGCCTCTGCAATCTGATCACAGAACTCCACTGCGGACCCCGGGCCGATATCGAGGCCCATCCAGCCTTCGGGCATCGAGGTGCCGACCTGTCGCACCTCGCCGCCTGCGGAGGGGTTTCCGATGACGCCGCCCGACCCGAGGGCAGTGATATCGATCGGGAGCCGAATGGGTGCACCGGAATCCAACAGGCGGGCGCACTCCTCGACCATGTCCTCCTCGAACAGGGACGCCCCGACACTGGCACCCCCTGCAGCCAGAAAGGTGAAGCACATTCCGCCACCGACGATGAGTTCATCCACCACTTCGAGGAGGGCCTCGATCACCGCCAGCTTGTCGCTCACCTTGGCGCCGCCGAGGATCGCAAGGAAGGGCCGCCTCGGCGCTGCCCTGAGGTTTCCAAGCACCCGGACCTCCCTTGCCAGCAGGCGCCCGGCGGCCGACGGTAGGAACATCGGCGGGCCAACTACAGAGGCGTGGCTCCGGTGGGAGGCCCCGAAGGCGTCATTCACGTAGGCGTCATGGCCCTCAACCAGGGCCTCCACGAATGTCGCCGAGTTGCACGTCTCGCCTGGATCGAACCTGAGGTTCTCAAGCAGACCGACCCCTGGTGCCAGGTCAGCCAACCGCCTGCGAACTGGTTCCATTGAGAACTCAGGATCTGGCTCTCCATTTGGGCGGCCCAGATGCGAGCATGCCGTTACCTGTGCCCCGGCGTCGACGAGGTAGGACAGGGTGGGAAGGGACGCCCTGATACGTAGGTCGTCCTGTATCTCGCCACCGGCCAGTGGGACGTTGAAGTCACACCGCACCAGCACACTGCGACCGGCCAGGTCGCCCAGGTCCTCGAGTTCGGGCAGTTCCACCGTGTCTACTTGCGTCCGGCCTTTCGGGCAATTTTCGTGCGACGGGTGCCGACGATGCGTGTCAGGTCCACGAGCCGCGTCGAATAGCCCATCTCATTGTCGTACCAGCCGCAGACCTTGACCAGCGTGCCGTTGGCCATGGTCAGGCCTGCGTCGATCGTGCACGACGCCGGGCGGCCGACGATGTCGGCTGAGACGAGCGGTTCCTCGCTGTAGTCCAGGACCTTCGCCAGGGGGCCCTTGCGGGCGGCGGCGGCGTAGGCGGCGTTGACCTGCTCGACCGTGGCCTTCTTCTTCAGGGTGCCGACGAAGTCGGTCACAGAACCGTCGGGAATGGGCACCCGCAGCGAAATCCCGTCCAGGCGCCCCTTCATCTTGGGCATCACCAGGCTCGTCGCACGGGCAGCACCCGTTGAGGTTGGAACAATGTTCACCGCTGCAGCCCTTGCCCTGCGCAGGTCGCTGTGAGGTCCGTCCACCAGGCTCTGGTCTCCGGTGTATGCGTGCGTGGTGGTCATGAAACCCTGCTCAACCCCGAACTTGTCGTCGAGGACCTTGATCATCGGCACGAAGCAGTTAGTGGTGCACGAGGCGTTGGAGACCACGTGGTGCTTGGCAGGGTCGTAGGAGTCGTCGTTCACGCCCACGACGAACGTTGCATCGGCATCACCGGATGGAGCCGAGATGATGACCTTCTTCGCCCCTGCCTCTAGGTGCATACCCGCCTTCTCCCTCGAGGTGAAGATGCCAGTGGACTCGATGACCACATCCACCCCGAGGTCCCCCCAGGGCAGATCAGCCGGGTTCCGCTCCGACAAGACGGCGATCTTGTGACCATCGACCGTGATTCCGTTGCGAGTTGCCCGGACACGGGCCCCGAGGCGGCCATGAACCGAGTCATTTGCCAGCAGGAAGGCCATGGTCTCGATGGCGCCCAGGTCGTTCACTGCCACGAACTCGATCGGCGCTCCAGAGGCGCGGGCGGCCCTCAGAAAGTTCCTACCGATCCTGCCGAAACCGTTGACACCTACACGTACGCTCATGACGATGTTGCCTCCCGGGGCGCTGTGGCCACCAGTTCAATGGTTACCTGCATTGTTAGCCGAAACGGAGGCCTCCGGCGCGCAGTCCCGCATGGTCAGTTGTCACACCGCTGGTGCCCGTCAGCGTCAGCGCTCCAGGTCGCGATGCCTGACGGACGGGTCAAATCCGCGATCCCGGAGCCGCCCGGTAATTGCCTCGGCAACTGCGACCGACCTGTGCCTGCCGCCAGTGCATCCAAAGGCGATCGACAGGTACGCCTTCCCCTGGGCCTCATAAGCCGGCAACAGACGGCACAGCATCTCCTCGAGCTGGTCGAGGAACGAAGATGTCAACTCCTGACCGAGTACGAAGTCCTGTACTGGGGTGTCGGTGCCACTGAGGGGACGAAGCTCGTCGACCCAGTGCGGGTTTGGAATGAAGCGACAGTCAAGGAGCATGTCGGTGTCGCGGGGCGCGCCGTGCTTGAAGCCGAAAGAGGTGACCGAGATGCGCATCGGACGGTCACCCTCCCCGCCGTAGAGTTCGGTCACCTTGTCGCGGAGGTCATGGACGTTGATGTCGGATGTGTCAATGACCAGATCCGCTACCGCCCTGACCGGCTGCATCAGGGCCCGCTCCTCCTCGATGCCCGCCTCGATCCCAGAGGCCCCGGGGAACGGGTGGGGACGGCGGCTGCCCTTGTAGCGACGAACCAACTCGTCGGTAGAGCAGTCGAGGAACACGACACGCATCCGGTTGGAGACTTCCCGCAGGTCATTCAGCGCACGGAGGCAGTCACCCTCGACGGTGTCGGCCTTGAGAGCGAACGCCACACGATCCCACGGAGATTCGGAACCGACAGCCAGGTCGGCCACCTTGGTGAGAATGTCCGGGGGCAGGCGGTCGATGACGAACCATCCCAGATCCTCGAGATCACTGGAGAACTCCGAGCGACCTGCGCCCGACAGGCCGGTGATTACCAAAAGGTCACTCATGGCCTGATTCTAGTGGTGGTCATGATGGCGCTCACCTTGTGTCCGGACGCTCACAGACAAGGACAAGGAGGCGAGGGATGGTGGATGCTGCCCGGTATTGCGTCGCCCGTGCGAGGAAGCCCTCAGGCGGCGCCGGCTCGAGCATTCGCCTGATGAACATTCCGTTGTCGGCAAGTGCGTTCACGTATCTGCCCAACGGCCGGTGCACGAAGGGAAGAAAGACTCCCTTCTCAACCTCCTCAGATTCGAGGGACTCGACAAGGTAGGGACCTATTCGCCAGTACTGCTCCGGGGGGTCGAGGACATGGTCGTCTATCCATCCGCTTCGGGGGGTCTGGAGCAGCGGATGGTTCAGGAAGAAGGCAAACCGGCCACCGGGCCGAAGGACGCGCGACACCTCGGCCATTGCAGCGTCGACATCCTGGATGTGTTCAAAGACAAGACAGGCAACGACGGCATCAAAGGTTGCGCTCCCGAACGGCAGATCCGAGGCTTCGGCGCGGGCGTAGGCAGGCCCACCGGCACGTTCCAGCGCTTCTGCGACCTGGGCCAGCGATGCATCAATTCCGACGACACACGGCGACCCGCCACTGCTGGCCAGACGGCTCACCTGACCTTCGCCGGCGCCTATGTCGAGCACCCTGTCATAGCCGGAAAGCAGTTCAGCCGCCAGGGGAAGGATCTGCTCCTCGTACTCCGCGTCTGCACCCTCGGTGAAGCCCTCCTGCCACCATGCAGCGTGCTGCTCCCACGGGTCCTCGTCGGCCTGCATGGGAGGAGCGTGGCACATCGGGGGTGCGACGTGTGGCCACGCTCCTAGCCTGCCTCCGTGGCAGCTCTACTGGCCCTGTTGGCGGCAACCCTGTTCGGCCTGGGCGACTTCTGTGGAGGCCTCGCCTCGAGGCGGATCAGTGTCCTTCGGGTGGTCGCCGCCACCCACATCATCGGACTGGTTCTGATCCTGGTGGCCGCACCCTTTATGGCCGAGGCGTTCTCGGTGGACGCACTCGCGCTGGGTGCACTCGCCGGAACCTTCGGCATGGTCGGCATCGCATTCCTCTACCGGGGTCTCGGCCGAGGCCCGATGGCGGTCGTCGCGCCGATCACCGCCGTCAACTCGGCAGCCATACCCGTTGTCTGGGGGCTGGCCTTCGGTGAGCAGCTGTCGCCCCTTCACATGGTGGGAATCGTGACCGGCCTGATCGCCATCGTCCTCGTGTCCCGTATTCCCGGTGGTGCCACGGCAGTACCGAGAGGCCTCGTCCTCGAGTCAATGCTGGCAGGAGCTGGATTTGCCGCCTTCTTCATCGTGATCGACGCCGCACAGGACCAGACCACCCCCTGGCCGTTGGTCGGCGCACGGATCGCATCAGTTCTCCTGGCACTTGCGTTGTTGGCCCTCCGCGGTGGTCCCCGTCTTCCCGCACGGACAGAGGGCGTGACCGGCTTGATTGTGGCGACGGGCGTGTTCGACATGGCTGCCAATCTTGCGCTCCTGCTTGCGGTCAACACGGGCCTGCTGAGTCTCGTGTCGGTTCTGGCGGCTCTCTATCCGGCCACAACCGTGGTCCTGGCCCGTGTGGTTCTCAAGGAGAGGATGAGCCGCTCACAGATAATTGGCATGTTCGGTGCCATCGCCTCGGCGGCGTTGATCGCGCTCGGCTGACCTCTCCTGTCAACTCTGGCCATGCGTCCGGTCGAAGATGGCCACGGCTACCGCCTCGGGCAGCCAGGGCTGGTCAATGAGATCCTCGAGCGAAGCCCGCTCAACGGCCCTTACACCTCCGAAGGCAGAGGTGAGACGCTTCTTTCTGTTTGGACCGAGGCCCGGAATGCCGTCCAGCACAGACCCGGTCATCCGCTTGGAGCGAAGTTGGCGGTGGTACGCCACGGCAAACCGGTGGGACTCATCCCGCAGTCTCTGCAGAAGGTACAGGGCCTCTGAACCCCTCGGCAGGTCAACCGGCTCATCGCTGCCCGGCCGGTACACCTGCTCGTGGCGCTTTGCCAGGGCCGCCACCGGAATCTCGTCGACGAGGCCAAGGCTGGCAACAACACGCTCAGCTACTCCAAGCTGGCCGAGTCCGCCGTCAACCAGCAGGAGATTCGGCGGGTACGCAAACCGTCCCGGTCGCTCGGCGACCGGCAGCTCACGTTCCTTGAGATAGGCGGTGAGGCGCCGGGTAAGCACCTCCTCCATGGCCGCGTAATCGTCGTTTCCTTCGACGTGCCTGATCCTGAAGCGCCGGTAGTCGGTCTTCTTTGCGATTCCGTCCTCGAATACGACCATCGAACCCACATAGTCGGTTCCCTGGAGGTGGCTCATGTCGTAGCACTCGATGCGAAGCGGCGACGCAGGGAGACCGAGGCAAGCCTGCAACTCGTTCAACGCCCTGGCTCTCGTGTTGTGGTCGGTAGCGCGCTTGAGGCGGTGCCTGAGGAACTCCTCGTCAGCATTCCTCGTCACGGTCTCCAGGAGCCGGCGCCTGCCCCCCCGCTGGGGCACGCGTATCTCCACACGGGTTCCTCGCTCGGTCGACAACCACTCTGACAGTAGCGGTGTCTCGGTGGGCAGGTCTGGCACGAGCACGGTGCGCGGAACACCCCTTGGTGGCTCGAACCTGTAGTGGGCCGAGACCACCTCGTCCATCAACTCGGCCGGCGTCAGATCCTCGACACGCTCCATCACGAACCCCTTGCGCCCCACGACCCGACCATGCCTGACATAGAACACCTGGACAGCGGCCTCGAGGTCGTCGCCGGCGACACCGAAGATGTCAATCTCGTCGCCCGCGGGGCCGACCATCTCCTGGCGTTCGAGTACCCGCTCGACGCTTGCCAGGCGGTCCCGTTGGCGTGCCGCAGACTCGAAGTCGAGGGCCTCGGCCGATGCCTCCATCTCCGTTCTGAGGCGGGACACGACCCCATCGGAGTCACCTTCGAGGAATCTGATCAACTCGTTCACGATCCGGCTGTAGGAATCGCCGTCGATCTCACCGACACATGGCCCTGAACACTTCTGGATGTGGAACAGGAGACAGGGCCGTCCGCTTCTCTCATGGGTCCTGAACTTGGTGTCAGGGCAGGTCCTCAAGGGAAACGTCTTCAACAGAAGTTCGAGCGTGTCGCGGATGGC
>DLRQ01000047.1 GCA_002501135.1 Candidatus Neomicrothrix sp. UBA7884 | reverse complement strand
GCCCCGCAGTCCAGAAACCCTTCACACGCTCGGCAAACACAAACCTGCCGAGACCACACCATCTCCCTCTCGTCAGGTCTCTGTGAGTTCAGGATCCCTGAGGGTGATCATCCCGTGGGGGGTTGCCAGGCGACGGGCGAGGGTCTCGTCGTCGCTGCTCATGCGCCAGTCCAGCAGTTCCGCCGCGTAGCGGGCCATCTCGGGATGTTCATGGAACGGGTGTAACTCGTGGGGATCCGACTCCAGGTCGTAGAAGATCGGCGGCATCCCCGCGAAGTGGATGTACTTGCCCGAGCGGTCCCGGTGTACAGCCAGGTTGCACGAGGTCAGGGGAATGCCGACCTCTCTGGCGAACACCCTGAAATCAAACTCCCAGTGGGTCGATGTACGCCAGCCCGCGACATCGCAGCCCTCCAGGAACGGCCGCAGGGAACGTCCCTGGCACTGTGCTGGAACGGCCACACCGGCCAGATCCAAGATGGTGGGCATGATGTCGACGTTCTCGGTGAACTCGTCGACGACCCGGCCACGTGGTCCCCTCAGGGCCGGATACCTGACGATCAGGGGTATGTGGTACGCCTGATCGTGGAAGCCCAGCTTTGACATCAGACCGTGGTCGCCCAGGAACTCGCCGTGGTCCGAGGAGAAGACCACGATGGTGTCCTCGTCGACCGACAACGCCGAGAGTGTGTCCAGCAGCCGACCCACCTGGTGGTCAACCTCGGCGAGCATCCCGTAGTACGTGGCCCGGAGTTGCCGCAGGTCCAGGGGATCGACAGGAGGGTCGGTCAGGCCCCAGGTGGACATCACCTGGAGGAACGGATGATCGCTCACGGTGGGTGGAATCGGTTCGGGTACGTCGGCCGGGTCGAACATGTCGTTGTAGGGGTCGGGAACGGTGAACGGCGGATGTGGCCTGTACAGCGACACGTGCAGGAACCAGGGATCACCCCCATCCACCAGATCCTCGATGTGGTCAATAGCGGTGTCCACCACAAGTGCCGTCTCGGTCTCGTCGGCCGAGAAGGGTGGAGGCGCCCACGAGGCTCCCCTGCCCGACGGCACGTCGACGTCGTCCCTGGGTCGAAGAAATCGAGAACGGTCCGAGATGTCGTGTCCCCTGCTCTCCATCCACCGGTACCAGGCGTCCCGGTGTTCGGGAAGGAGCAGGGTCTCCTCGTACCCCGGCAGCGGTCCCTCGTAGTCGAGCAGGCGTGGATCGTCATCGGTGGTTGTCCGCGGATCGATCGTGGTGTCCGTGTAGCCGTAGAGGTGGGGCACGTAGCCCGCGGATCGGGCCTCCAGGGCCAGGTTGGTCAGGCCGGCGTCGAGTGGTGAACCGTTGAACACGGACCGGTGGGTGTGCAGGTAGGTGCCGGTGTGGATGCTGGCCCGGCTGGGCCCACATGGTGAGGCCTGACCGTGGTGTAGGGGGAACCTGACGCCTTCAGCAGCCAGGGAGTCAAGGCGCGGTGTTCGCACCAGTGGATGGCCAGCACCACCAAGGCAGTCACCCCTCCACTGGTCCGCCACGATGAACAGGACGTTCGGACGACGGGGCTCGGTGTCGGCCATCGCGGAATCATTGCAGACCCGTCACCGTGATTCGGATTATCCGCATGGGGCGACCCGCAGTAGTGTCGCCCGATGGTCGCAGTCCCCTCGTTTATTCCCACGTCCGGCCGACGGTTGGGCCTGCTGCTGGCGGCAGCCGGAATGTTCCTCGTGTCCACCGATGCCGTGCTGGTACGCCTTGCCGACGTGGACGGAGGGACCTTTGCCTTCATGAGCGGGCTCTGGTCAACGCCGCTCATGTGGACGATCGCGAATAGGAGCCTGGGCCGGGACCTCGGGACCCGACTCCGTGAATACCGAAACCCCCTAGTCCTGACAGGGGTGATGGGTGCGATCAGCACGACGGCGTTCGTGACCGCGGTTACCAAGACTGACGTGGCCAACGTGGTGGCGATCATCGGTGCTGGGCCGATCATTGCCGCCGTGACGGCCAGGATCGCCCTGAAGGAACACGCCTCGGGACGCACCTGGCTGGCCATCGCAGGGGCCATCGGCGGGATACTCGTGATCGTCGGTGGATCGCTGTCCGCCGGTGGGGCCACAGGGGATCTCCTGGCGATCGTGGCAATTTCAGGATTCGGAATGAACATCACGATCTGGCGCCGGCACCCGGACATGCCCCGGGTGCTGATAGTCGCCATGACCGCCACCTGCACCGTTGTTCTGACCGCCCTCATGGCGAACCCCCTCAGTCTCGACCGCACCGGCCTCATGGCCACCCTGGCGATGGGTGCCGTATTTGGACCAACCGCCAGGTTCTGCATGACAACGGCGACCCGACACGCCTCGGCAGCCGAGGTGAGCCTGTTCACCCCGGTGGAAACCGTCTCGGCGACCCTGTGGGCCTGGCTGTGGTTCAACGAGGTACCCGCAACCCTCACCTTTGTCGGAGGAGCCGTGGTGCTCGCCGCCGTCTTCTACGGTGTTACCGGTCCGGCCCGCGAGATTGCACCACCACCAACCGCACACACCTGAACAATGGCCAATACAGACGACCCGGTCCTCGACCACCTGGCCGCCCTCGGCCTTAAACACGAGGTGATGGCCTGCGACCCCGACCTGGCTGACACGGCACTCTTCTGCGAGGCCTACGGCGTTGACCCGGCCGATTCGGCGAACGCAATACTCGTGGCCGGCAAGGCCGATCACCGCCCGTACGCGCTCTGCCTTGTCCTGGCAACCTGCAGGCTGGATGTGAACGGCGTCGTCAGAAAGCGGCTTGGAACCCGCAAGGCCTCCTTCGCCGGCGCCGATGAGACCACCGAACTGACGGGAATGCTCATCGGCGGTGTCACCCCGTTCGGCCTTCCCAGCCCGGTATCGATCTGGATCGACTCCCAGGTCATGCAACGGGTGAGCGTCGTCATTGGTGGAGGCTCACGTGACCGCAAGATCCGCCTCGCGCCAACAGGCCTTCTCGCCCTGTCAGGTGCCGAGGTGGTCGAGGACCTCGCCCGGTCGGTCACCCCCAACTGACCGGTACAGCGGCAACCCGGTCAAGCGCTGTCGCTTCCGGCCAGGTGCTCGGCGAGGGCGTCGCGCGCTGAGCTGGCCGGCGCCGCCTCGACCATGGTCCGAAGCGAGCGTGACCTTCCCACGACCGACAGCAGGTCGGCTGCGACCGTGTCAGCCAGACAGAGCAGGTCGATGCGTGATCCCTCTGTGAGCGGATCGGCTACCAGCCCGTCGATCACCGGACCGCAGGCCAACTCGGCTCGCACCAGCTTGAGCGCCGCTGTCTCCAACTCGTCGAGGGCGTCGAGAGCGCGCAGCACGTTGGTGGCGTCAGCATCGGTCAACATCGCCAAGAGTGTGGGCCACGGCCGGTTCCACGACGGGGATACCCGGGCCGTGAAACGCCAGGCCGTACGGTCTGCGACATGGAGTTGGCTGAGGTTCAGGACCTGGTTGAACACCTCTACGGCGAGGCTGACCGTGAGCGTGGCGTCGCCCCCACCGTGGCCTGGCTCTGTGAGGAGATGGGTGAACTGGCCCAGGCCGTTCGGAAGGGCTCACCCGCCGAGCAGTTGCACGAGCTGGGCGATGTGCTGGCCTGGCTGGCGAGCCTCGCCAACCAGATGGACCTGTCGCTCGACGATGCGATGCAGAGGTACGTAACCAACCCGCCGTGACCCCGGAATGCACCGCTGCCCGATCAGGCCCTGCGGCGTATCAGTTCCTCGGCGATCTGGATGGCGTTCAGGGCGGCGCCCTTGCGCAGGTTGTCGCCTGACAGGAACAACGCCAGGCCGTGTTCGACGGTCTCATCACAACGTATCCGGCCCACGATTGTCGGGTCCACTCCAGCCGCATCAAGCGGGGTCGGCACGTTGGCCAGGGACACACCGGGTGCGTCGGCCAACAGCTCGGTCGCCCTCTCAGGGCTTACCGGCCTCTCGAAGCGGGCGTTGATGGCCAGCGAATGCCCGGTGAACACCGGAACTCGAACGCATGTCCCCGAAACCATGAGGTTGGGGATCTCAAGGATCTTTCGGCTCTCGTTGCGGAGCTTTTGCTCCTCGTCGGTCTCGCCACGGCCATCGTCGACAAACGAGCCGGCATGCGGCAGGACGTTGAATGCGATCGTGCCGGGGAAAGAGTCGTGCGCTGGAAACGACACGGCCCTGCCGTCGTGGGTCAGAGAGGCGGCATCTCCGATCACGGCCTCGACCTGTCCTGACAGTTCCTCTACGCCGGACAGGCCCGCACCCGATACGGCCTGGTAGGTGCTCACCAGCAGGGCTTCCAGGCCGGCTTCGTTGTGAAGGGGCGAGAGCACCGGCATGGCCGCCATGGTCGTGCAGTTCGGGTTGGCGACTATCCCTCTGGGAATGTTGTCGAGAGCGTGGGCGTTCACCTCGGGGACCACCAGCGGCACGTCCGGGTCCATCCTCCAGCCGGATGAGTTGTCTATGACCGTCACACCGGCCGCTGCCATTTTCGGCGCGTGCTCGAGCGAAGCCGTCTTTCCGGCGCTGACAAGCGCCAGATCGATTCCCGACCAGTCGGCCGTTGCGGTGTCCTCGACCACGATCTGGCGGTCCTGCCAGACAATGGTGCTGCCGGCCGATCTGGCTGAGGCGAAGAAGCGAAGGTCGCCTACGGACACCCCGCGCTCGTCGAGAAGGGTGCGCATTACGCCACCCACCTGCCCTGTTGCTCCTACAAGCGCGATGTTCACGACCAGAAGGCTACCGCTGGCAGGTCGGTGTGGGCCTGACGATTCTGGGGTCGGTCATCAGATTGGTCAGGTTCGATGCCACCTGCACGCGTCTACCGCCCTGTGGAAAACAGGTCTGCGAAGGTGTCCATGAGGGGGTAGCCCGTGCCGCAGGACTGCCTGACAAACGCTGAGAGACGTTGGGCCGAACGATCCAACGCCTCGGCATTGGCCATCGGGGATTCGAACATGACGGTAAACAGCTCGCCCCGCAACTCATCGAGGGTGACGCCGTCGGGATCGAGCCTGTCGAGCACGGCGCCGACATCTGAGTACACGCTCCGGAGCAGGCCCACGTCGACAGCCATTCCGAGGGGTGCATTCCGGGCGGTCCAGACCAGCAGCTCTCCTGACACGGAAAGCAGGGCGTGGAGGTTGCGTGCCTCGTTCCCGGGACCGTCGGCCAGCAGGCCCTCGATCTGCACGGTCAACTGTCCGGTTTCGGTTGCCAGATCGGCGCAGAACTCCGCCGAGGCCTCAGGCAGGTCCGTGAACCGTTCCTCCTCTTCGACCGCGGCCTCAGCCGGGACCGTTTCGAAGATGGTCGTGTGGGTGGAAGCGGGTGCGTTCGGTCGGGACGTGGTCGTGGCCGGCGATGTCGAGGGCGTCACAACCGCCAGGTCGTCTGTCACCGCCACCTCTGCACAGGCCGAGGCCACGAGGACCACGACCAGCAGGATGACTCCGGGAACCTTCACGATCCCATCACCGGACCATCTGTGATCAGGCTGCGAGAGGGCTGCCGGTGACACCGGCAATCAGGTCGAACAGCGCCGAGCCCGCCTGCCCGCAACGGGAGACCACGTGTGCCCTAAGCCGCGCCGAGGCGGCGTCCAGGTCGACGTCGTCGGTGGCAACCTCGGCCTGGACCCGGGCCATGGCGGCAAAGACCGCAGCCAACGCCTCGTCCTCGGTGGACTGGCCGTCTATCTCCGCGAGTGCCTCAGCCATGATGTCGGCGATCTGGGTCGTGGCATCTCTCACCTGGACGGCATCGGCCTTCTGGGCGGTCGAGACCTCGTCTGCGAGCCACACGAAGATGTCGTCTGACATCGCAAGCAGGTCGACCAGAACCGACGGGTCGGTGAGGTCTCCACCGCTGACGTCCACCTCGATCACGGCGGTCATCATCACCGCCACCTGATCGGCCAGGCCGAAACAGAACTCGGGGAGGTCTGAGCCTGATGCGGCAACCATTGCCTCAAGGCGGCAGCGCATGAGGTTCCCCATGATCGGGGTCCTTGCCAGGAGGATCGTCATTTCCCGGTCCTCAAGGCCCACTCCGAAGGGATCCTCAAACTGCGCCTCGAGCACGGGCACCAGATCGCCTGAGGTAACGCCATCCAGCAGGCATTCGACGTCAAGAACCGGTAGGCCGGGGTCGTCGGCGAATGCTTCAACCATTCCCTGGCCTACCAGGCTCAAAACCAGGTCGCATGCCTCGAGGGCGGCAACGGTCAGCTCGGCCTGTTCGGGCAAGGGTCCGAGGGCCGACAGGGCGAGCACCTCATCGGGATCGAGCGATGCGAGCAGGTGGTCCGCCACACACCCGAGGTCGGCGTCACGGAGGTTTCCGAGAACCGAGTCGGAGCCGGCCGCACCGGTCATGAACCGTTCCCGGACATCGCCCGAGGCAGCGGTGGTGATCGTGTGGACAGCAGTAGTGGAGGTGGCCTGTGCTGTCGTAGCCACCTGGCCCTCATCGGATAGGGGCTGGTCGGCTCCACATGCCGAGGCGGATGCAGCCAGGACCAACATGACTGCCACCATCCTGGCTCCGAACTTCACCGCAGTGGACATGCCGGGCAGGGTACGGGTGATCAACCCAAGCCCGACGGCGGCTCGCAAAGTCGGTGTGGTCCGGGCCGGGTTGTCAGTTACCGGAGAGGCCGAAGTTCTCGTGCAGTGCCTTGACGGCGTCCTCGGCACGGTCCTCGGAGACAACACAGCTGACCCGGATGGCCGAGGTGGAGATCATCTGGATGTTCACGCCACAGTCGGCCAGGGTCTCAAACATGGTGGCGGCCACCCCCGGGTTGGTCCTCATACCTGCACCGACCACGCTGACCCTGGCAATAGCGGCATCGCTCGTTACGCCGGCGGCCCCGATCTCGGTTGCAAGGGACCCACCGGTGGACATGGCCATGCCAAGGTCATCGTGGGGCACCGTGAAGGAGATGTCGGTCACCCCTTCGGTTGAGACGTTCTGGACGATCATGTCGACGTTGATACCGGCACCTGCCAGTTCGCGAAAGACCCTGGCAGCGATGCCAGGTTGGTCAGGCACACCGCTGATCGTCATCTTCGCCTCGGACGTGTCGTGGGTGACCGCCGAAATAATTGCCTGCTCCATGTCGGGTTCCTCCTCATCGACCCAGGTTCCCTCCTGCCAGGTGAACGCGGACCGGACGTGTAGGCGTACCCCGTGGGTACGCGCATACTCGACCGACCGCATCGCCGGCTTGGGACAACCTGTAGCCGTCATCTCCAACAACTCATCAAATGAGATCCGATCCATCCGCTTTGCCGCGGGGACAACACGCGGGTCGGTGGTGAACACTCCGGTTACGTCCGTGTAAAGCTCGCAGGCGTCCGCGTCGAGGGCGTGTGCCAGGGCAACAGCAGTGGTGTCGGACCCACCACGACCGAGGAAGGTCACGTCGTTGTCAGTTGATACACCCTGGGATCCACCGACTACCGGGATCCGTCCTGCATCAAGGGCTGCCCTGACGCGCTCCGGACGGACCTCGATGATCTTGGCGTTCCGGTGCTCGGTGTCGGTGAGGAAGCCAGCCTGGCTGCCGGTGAACGAGTCGGCGGGAAGGTCCAGGTCGTGGAGGGCCATACACATGAGTGCCATGGCCTTTCGCTCCCCGGCGGTGATGAGCATGTCCATCTCACGGCCGGGGTGGGTGGACGAGACATCGTCGGCGAGACGCAGAAGGCTGTCGGTTTCCTTGCCCATTGCTGAAACGACGAGCACCACCTGGTTGCCCTGTCTCACGGTCCTGGCAACGTGGTCAGCAACGGCACGGATGCGGTCGGGGTCGCCGACCGCCGTTCCACCGAATTTCTGTACCAGCAGTGCCACGGGGTACAACGCTACCTGCGACACCCCACCCGACCGTGGGCCATTTGCAGTCTCGGACCGCACCCGTGGTCATCTGCGGGTCCTGATGGGGCGTCCCGTTGTTAGGGTGCCGATCCATGGCAGACAAGATCCGTCGTCCCGCAGGCCCGCCAGCAGCTGAGCGTTTCTCGACACGAACACGCGTGCTTGCAGGCCTCCTCGCCTTTGTGATGCTGGGAAGCCTGGTGACGGTCACGGTCATGGGATTCGTTGCAGACGGCGACGACAGCGGAGGCACCACCGAGGCCGGCACGGCTCAGGTGACCCCTGCCGCCACGACTGTCGTTGCCACCGAATGCCCTCCACACGACAAGACCGCCGGCCAGGTTCTCCTGTTTGAGCACCAGCCACCGTTCTGCCTGGATGCGTCATCCACCTATACAGCTGTGTTCGACACGACCGAGGGCGAGATCAAGGTGGTGCTCGACACCGCCCGAACGCCGAACACGGCCAACAACTTCGTCGTGCTCGCCGACTACGGCTACTACGACGACACCCTCCTGTTCCGCCTGGACCCGACCATCGCAATCATCCAGGGCGGAGCACCACATACAAACGACTGGTCCGACCGGGGTCCCGGCTACACGATCGCCGACGAGGGTGGCCTGTTCCGGCGGTCGAATAACGGGATGCTGGGACCCTTCACCTATGAACCGGGGCAGCTCATAATGGCCCGCTCCGCCGGACCCAACAGTTCCGGAGCCCAGTTCTTCTTCTCGTCAGGCCCCGAGGTCGGGCGTCTCGACGGCCAGGGGAGTTACATCGTGTTCGGCAACACCGATGCGGCCGGCCTCGCCGTGCTGGAGCAGATCATGGACCTCTACGAACTCGATCCGAGCTCTCCCTATGGTGGTGGGCCGACCCGCGAGGTCACGGTGCGCACTGTGACAATCGTCGCCACCGACGGGTAGCTCCCCCACCTGATCCGAGCCGGCCCTCATGCCAATCGAGCCTCCGGAGAGCGCCTGGGTGTTCCCACCGGCCCACACGGCTGATGAACACGGCGTTGTCGGTGTCGGGGCCGATGTGGACCCGGGGACCCTGTTGGGTGCATACCGGTCGGGGATGTTCCCGATGCCTCTGGAATCGGGCGGCCCCATGGCCTGGTGGTCACCGGATCCACGTGGCGTCCTGCTCCCGGGTGATCTGTCGGTCAGCAGGTCGCTTCGCGGCTCATGCCGACGCTACGAGATACGGGTTGACACCGCCTTTGCAGAGGTGGTGGCCAGATGTGCCGACCCTTCGAGGGACCGTGGCTGGATCGACAACAGGATCATCGAGGCCTACCAGCAACTGCACGTGCTGGGCTGGGCCCATTCGGTCGAGGCATGGAATGGCGACGGCCTGGTCGGCGGCCTCTACGGCGTGTCCATCGGAGGCCTGTTCGCCGGCGAGTCGATGTTCCACCAGAGGACCGACGCTTCAAAGGCGGCGCTGGTGGGGCTTGTGGGAATCCTCGGGGACGGCCCGGACAGGCTCATCGACGTGCAGTGGTGCACCGACCACCTTGCGGGCCTGGGCGCCATCGAGATCGACAGGGACGCGTACCTGGAACGCCTGCCCGGTTTGCTGGGTGCACAGGGACCGATCTGGCCCCCTCAGCGCGACTGATTCGGAGTCAGCGACTGGTCCGGCGAGGTGGTTCCGTGCGCCTGTCGAGCCACCACCTGCCGGAGAACCTCCACACAGGGGTGGAGGTCTCTACCGGTGCGGGCGGGTCCGGCAGAAGTTCCCTGAAAGCAATGCGTATGGCCTCCAATTCGGCAGGAGACGCACCGGGTGCAACGATTACCGTGTCTTCAGGCGTCACTGTCGGGGCCATCGCTAAAGGGGTACGTTTCCGTGCTTGCGTCGAGGGAGTTCCTCGTGCTTGGTGGTCAACATTTCGAGCCCGGCGATCAGCCTCGTGCGGGTGTCAGCGGGGTCGATCACGTCATCGACGTAGCCACGTTCGGCCGCGACGTACGGGTTAGCGAACTTCTCCATGTACTCGTCAACGAGTTCCTCGCGTCGGGCGGTCGGGTCGGCTGACTGCTCGAGTTCCCGGCGGTGGAGGATCTCGACGGCACCCTGTGGCCCCATCACGGCAAGCTCGGCCGAGGGCCAGGCCAACGACAGGTCTGAGCCGACGGACTTGGAGTCCATGACCACGTAGGCGCCACCGTAGGCCTTGCGGGTGATTACCTGGATGCGTGGAACGGTGGCCTCGCAGTAGGCGTAGAGCAGTTTGGCGCCATGCCGGATTATGCCTCCGTGCTCCTGATCGACCCCGGGTAGAAATCCCGGTACGTCGACGAACGTAATCAGGGGGATGTTGAAGGCGTCGCATGTTCGCACGAACCGGGCCGCCTTCTCAGAGGCCATCATGTCGAGCACGCCAGCGAAGCGCATGGGCTGGTTGCCCACGACGCCGACGCTGCGTCCGTTCAGGCGCCCGTACCCACAGACGATGTTTTGTGCCCACGAATCGTGGTATTCGAGGAACTCGCCGTTGTCGAGAACCACCTCGATCACCGTGCGCATGTCGTAGGGGAGGTTGGGGCTGTCGGGCATCAGGTCGTTCAGTTCGGGACAACTCCGGTCGGCATCATCCCGGGGGACGACAACCGGTGCCGACTCGAGGTTGTTGGACGGCAGGTAGGAGAGCAGGACCTTCACCTCGTCGAGGACCTGCTTTTCGTCGTCGCAGACGAACGACGCCACACCGGACTTGGTGGCATGGCTTCCGGCTCCACCGAGTTCCTCGAGCGTCACCTCTTCGCCGGTGACAGTCCGCACTACATCGGGGCCGGTGATGAACATGTGTGACTTCTCTCTGACCATGAAGATGAAGTCGGTCATTGCCGGGCTGTACACGGCGCCACCGGCGCACGGCCCGAGGATGACGCTGATCTGAGGTATCACACCCGATGCCTGAACGTTGCGCCAGAAGATGCCGCCGTAGCCATCCAGGCTGACGACACCCTCCTGGATTCGTGCACCGGCACCATCGTTCAGGCCGATCATCGGTGCACCGACAGAGGTTGCGAGGTCCATGACCTTGTGGAGCTTTTCGGCGAATACCTCACCGAGGGCGCCTCCGAAGACCGTGAAGTCCTGGGAGAAGACGAACACCTTGCGCCCGTCGACCGTGCCCCATCCGGTAATCACCCCATCGGTGTAGGGGCGTTCCTCGATGCCGCTTTCGTGGGCCCTGTGCCGTACGAGCATGTCGAGTTCGTGGAAGGAGCCGTCGTCGAGGAAGTAGTCGATCCGTTCGCGGGCGAGCATCTTGCCCTTGTCGTGCTGCCGCTTGACTGCTCGTTCGGATCCTGCGTGCAGTGCTGCCTCGCGACGCTCGTTGAGGTCGTCGAGGCGTTCGCCCATCGTGTGCTCGGCCATGGTGGCCACAGGGTACCGAACGGATCCGGCGGCGCCGAAACTGTGTGTCAGTTGCGGGTCTCGGCCAACTTTGCTGCACGCGCCCCCAGGCGGGGTGCGTCGAGGTGGGAACACATCGTTACGAGGTGGTCGAGCGGTCCGGTCCAGTGCAATTCATCGACGTCGGCCATGACCGGTGCTTCGAGGTCCAGCGTTGCGAGGCGGCGGTAGAGGAGGGCATCGGAGCGGTGTTCGACAAGTGTTCCCGCCAGGCGTTCGGCTCCCCTCACCTTGATGTCCCAGTCCTCGTGGCTGTTGGGTACGTGATCTATGTGCCCGTACCTGGACAGAACGATTGCTGAGGATCGGGCACCCCAGCCCGCAAGCCCGGGGATCCCGTCTGCGGAGTCACCGACGAGGGCCAGCCAGTCGGGGATGGACGGTGGTGTGACGCCGAACTTGTCTACAACGCCGTCCCAGTCGTAGACGATCTCGCGGCGACGGTCGAACTGCACGATGCGGGAATCGGCTGAGACGCACTGGGCGAGGTCCTTGTCGGGTGTGCAGATAAGCACGCGCTCAACCCGTTGGTCTGCGGCGGCCTTCAGCGCGGCTGCTCCCATGGCGTCGTCGGCCTCGTGTTCGACCATCGGGAACACGGTGAATCCGGCTGCGTCCAGGAGCGCCTCGAACAGTGCGAACTGGGCAAAGAGTTCTGGCGGGGTGCCCTCACCTGTCTTGTAGCCGTCAAAGAGGCGGTTCCGGAATGAGTCGATGACATGGTCCGTGGCAACCCCCACATGCGTGGCGCCTGCTTCGAGGAGTCGAATCATCGAGCCCAGCGCCCCTCGAGCGGCGGCTACCTCGACCCCCTCGTCGGTCACATGTGATGGCACCGCAAAATGGTGGCGAAACAGTTCGTAGGTTCCGTCTACGAGGTGGACCTCCATGGATGCTGCCCCGTCAGGCTGAATCCTCGACCAGTTCGATCAGGGTGCCGAATGATCCCCTGGGGTGCACGAAGGCAACCGTGGTCCCCCGGGAGCCGGGCCTGGGCTCTTCGTCGATAGCCCGACCGCCAGCTGCAACGACAGAGGCGAGAGCGGCTGCGCAGTTGTCGACGCGGTATCCGATGTGGTGGATTCCTTCTCCACGCCTTTCCAGAAAGACCGCTATCGGTGAATCAGATCGCGTCGGCGTGGTCAGCTGGATGAACGAACCACCAACACCCAGCAGGGCCTCCTCGACACCATCGCTGTCGACGACCTCGCGGTGGTGCACCTCGGCCCCGAATGCCCTTCGGTGGTAGTCGATGGCAGCCTCCAGGTCGTGGACGGCGATGGCCACATGGTCGATCCGGGTCAGGAGCATGAGGCCGTCTTCCTGCGGGTTTCTTCTAGTTGTCCCCGACTTGTCATAACCTTGTCACTGTTGTAATGTAATCGCAACACGTTGGGATATCCCCTCCACCCAACCCGGAAGCGCTCCCTGACACGGCCGATGTTGCCCGCAACGGTCCCAGGGGGCGTTTTCGCGTTCTGGCCCTGATCGGGTCTTCCACAGCCCGGTCATCGGTGACCGTTCCCCTCGTCGGGCCCACCGGCAAGGTGCCGCCGGCCCTCGAGGGCCCTCCCGAGGGTCAACTCGTCGGCGTACTCGAGATCTCCGCCGACAGGAAGGCCACTGGCGATCCTGGTCACCTCCACACCGAGGGGACCGATCAGGCGAGCCAGATACATCGCCGTCGCCTCGCCTTCGATGTTCGGGTTGGTGGCCAGGATCACCTCGGTGACCGACTCCTCGTCCATCCGCCCGAGCAGTTCGGCGACCCTGAGCTGATCTGGGCCAACCCCGTCGATCGGGCTGATGGCACCTCCGAGTACGTGGTACCGACCACGAAATCCGCCGGTCCGCTCAAGGGCGACGATGTCGCGGGGCTCCTCGACCACGCAGAGCATGCCGGCCTCGCGCCGCGCGTCGGAGCAGATGTGGCAGAGGGATTCCTCGCTTATGTTGAAACATCGCTCACAGAAGCGGATGCGCTCCTTCATCTCGCTGATCGCCTCAGAAAGGCGCGTGGCGTCCTCGGTGGGTGACTTCAGCATGTGGAACGCCAGCCTCTGGGCCGACTTGGGGCCGATTCCGGGCAGCCGGCCGAGCTCGTCAATCACCTTCTGGACGGCGTCGGCGTACACGGGTGTCAGACCCCTGCCTCGGGCCGGCAACAGGCCCCGACACCGGTCATGTCGGATCCACCAGGGATGCACCAGGAAACGCCTCGGTCAACTTCTCGACCGCTGACCCGTCGGACTCGTCAGCATCGACGAGCTCATCGGGATCGATCACCTCATCTGTGACGTCGGTTGAACTGCTTAACTCGGACTTTGTCGGAGACGCTTTCCTGCCGGGCGCAACCTGCGAGTCGTCAACGGTCAGGGTCACCGGTATGGGAACCCCGAACCTTGCCGCAAGCACTGATTCGACCTCGGAAACCAACTCGGCACACCGCCGGCGGTGGGGCTCGTTCGGTAGGACCATAACCGCTGATCCGTCCTGGACTGCCACGAACCGGGCCGCCGAGAATCTGGCGCGGGCCTTCTTGGAGAGCATGTCGCTGAGGCCCTCGTCCCAGGCCGCAACCAGATCATCGCTGGTGGGGAGGTCGGCCTGTGATGCGGGCTGAGCTGTACCGGATGACTCTGTCGGGGCCGCTTCGGACGACTCTCGGGAGGTCGACCCCGGGGACTGCGGTGATGACGACGGAAGCGGCGGCTGGGAGGTACCGGCCTGGGCCAGGACTGCCCGCGCCGCAGCCGCCGGGCCTGCCGCATTCGGTACAGGTGGCTGAGGTGGAGGAGCCGCTGTCCTGACCCTGGGCGGGCCGGCATCTGCTAGGGCCTTCTCCAGCTTGTCGATGCGCCTCGTAAGGGCCTCGACAACCGCCTGGTCGGAACCGACGGAAGAGTCGGGCGAGGTCAACCTGACCAGCGCGACCTCAAGGTCAACCCGCGGATCGGGAGCACGACGCATGGCGACAAGGGCCGACCCAAGGGTCTCAAGTGCACCTGTGATCATCGCCGGGGTCACCTGCTCGGCAAAAGAGCGGGCACGATCCCGATCGGCATCGGCGAGCTGTTCGGGTGGAACACCCATTGCGACGAGGAAGGCCTCTCGCAGGGCTGCCAGCAAGGCCTCGCCGAGCACACGGGGCTCGCGTCCCCGACCGATACCGGCGGCCAGAGCCCCGAGGGCTGCTCCGGCATCGGATGTGGCGAGCGCTGTGAGCAGGTCGGCAACGGTCGTGTCGTCGGTGGTCACCCCTCCGGCAACGACCCGGTCCAGCGCAGAGAGGGCATCGCGGGCCGAACCGCGGGCCGACCGGACGGCGTGGGCCATTCCCTCGTCGTTGACGTCCAGGCCGGCGTCGGCCACCACGTCGGCCACCAGCGACCCGAGGGTCTCGGCCGAGAGGAGGTTCAGCTCAAGGTGCTGGGCCCGACTGCGGATTGTCTCGACGACCTTGTGCGGCTCTGTGGTGGCCAACACGAAGACGACATGGTCGGGTGGCTCCTCGAGCGTCTTGAGGAGGGCATTCTCGGCACCGGATGTGAGCATGTGCACCTCGTCGAGCAGGTACACCTTGGTTCGACCGGGCGTTCCGAGAGCCACCTTTCCCAGCAGGTCACGCATGTCGTCGACCTTGTTGTTTGATGCCGCATCCAGTTCGTGCAGGTCAAAGGAGGTGCCGGCTTCTACCGCCAGACAGGGCTCGCATTCGCAGCAGGGCTCACCATCGACGGGAGCCAGACAGTTGAGGGCCTTGGCGAGAATGCGGGCAGCGGTGGTCTTGCCGGTGCCACGGGGGCCGCTGAGCAGGTAGGCATGCTGTACCCGATCGTCGCGGACTGCGTTGCGCAGTGCGGCGACGACGTGCTCCTGACCCCTGATCTCACCGAAGCGGCGGGGTCGGAACCGACGGTAGAGCGACGTGTACTCCATGCCCTGCCGAGCCTACAGCCGGGCCGCGACACGATCAGTTGGCGAACGGCGGAGGGAGTGGGATTCGAACCCACGGTGACTGTAAAGCCACACACGCTTTCCAAGCGTGCCGAATCGGCCGCTCTCGCATCCCTCCCGGGCCCCACCCCTGGGTGGGTTCCGGGCGACAAGGGTATCGTTGCTCCGCACCCGTTCTGGAGTGTGGCGGTCGGGTCCTGTGCGACCGGGGCCCGTGAACCGGGTCAGGGCCGGAAGGCAGCAGCCCTCAGCGGAACCCCCGGGGTGCCGCAGACCACCTGGCCGCCACTCTCGAGAACGGGTGTCGTGCCCAGGGGGGCCTATCGTCGGCGCCATGGACCCGAATCCGGAAGACCCGGCCTCCGCCTCAGACGACGATCTGATGGCATTGGCGCTGGCCGAAGCCCAGCGGGCCGGCGAGCAGGGTGAGGTACCGATCGGAGCAGTAGTGGTGGTCGGCGGGCGGATCGTGGCCAGCCGACACAACGAGAGGGAGGCCACAGGCGATCCAACGGCGCATGCCGAGGTGCTGGCCCTGCGCGATGCCGCAGCCAGGCTGGGATCGTGGCGTCTTGACGAGGCGACCCTCGTAGTGACCCTGGAGCCATGCCCCCTCTGCGCAGGTGCGGCATGGGCGTCACGAGTCGACAGGGTGGTCTGGGGCGCCCCCAACCCCGACGCAGGGTCGCTGGGTTCGCTGTACCACCTGGGTTCCGATCCCAGGCTCAACCACGAGTTCCATGTCACAGCCGGTGTTCGCGGAGATGAATGCGCCGCTCTCCTGACAGATTTCTTCAGCCGGCGTCGAGGTTGACCGCGGCCCACCGGTTGGCCCACCTCCGGGCCCTCGTTAGCCTCGCAGGCGGAAGGTTGCCAGAGCGGACGAATGGGGCGGCCTCGAAAGCCGTTGTGGCCTCCGGGTCACCGTGGGTTCGAATCCCACACCTTCCGCCATCTGC
>DLRQ01000042.1:22356-44920 GCA_002501135.1 Candidatus Neomicrothrix sp. UBA7884 | reverse complement strand
GGTGTCAGGTCCGAAGAACGTTGACCAACAGATCGCGTAATCAGCTGTGCTGCGATAGTCGGGCCACTCGTTGGTGATCATTTCCGTTACATCGTTCTTATTTCTTAGGTCGTAGACCCCGAAGTCCAGATATGTGTTGTTGTCGTGACCAATCCCGCTTGCCAATACCTCGCCCGCCTCAACCTGGTGTGCTCCAGCGGGCATGAAGGTGATACGTGAGGACGTAGTGATGGGAACGTCCTCGATGACGGACGCCCACTTGTCGGTTGGCTTCGCAAGGTGGTCTATCCAAACCTGGATTCCACAGGGATGATGGAACAACAACTTCACTTGTTCTTCGTTGCTGATGGTTCCTTCAACCCGACGGTTTGCGGCATACAGGCTGAAGCCCTTAGCGGGGAATCTCACGTTGACCTGGTCGTACTGGGAGTTGTCGGCCCGTAGCGCTCCGTGAGCAATGTAGATCGGCTCTGTCCCATCAGCATTGGCATAACCCGTGCGACCTGGTCGAGCGAACTGAGTAAGCAGATTCGTGTCGATCGGGAAAATCGAGAAGACCTCCTCAAACGTTTCACACGGAGGTGGATCAGAACTTGGTGCCCACTCCTTCTCGCCATTCGTATTCCACCTGATGAGAGAGGTAGTTGAGGTAGTGGTTGGTGCCGCGGTCGTGGTTGGTGCCGCGGTCGTCGACGGCGCTGCGGTGGTGGTCGGTGTCGGAGTCGTAGTGGGTGCAGCAGTCGTAGTTGCGGCCGCAGTGGTGGTTGGTGCAGCAGTCGTAGTTGCGGCCGCAGTGGTGGTTGGTGTCGCAGTCGTTGCTGGTGTAGCGGTGTCTGAACCACCACGACACCCCAAGGCGACCAACAAAAACACCAGTGCAACCGCGTACTTCCTCATAACTTCAGTTTGTCACCCCTCCCAGCGAGGAGGGGGATGGGGAGACATCGGAGCCCCCACGTATAGATACGCGCAGCCCTTACTTCCTCGTTGCGTGTTTCTTCCAGTGGTGGCTCAACGCGTACGCCGAGGTAAATGCCGAACACCGAGGCGTACAGGGAAGCGAGAGAGCAATCGGCGATAGCCGAGAACCGACGAAACGGAGCACTCAGAGGTCCAACTGGCGAGCATGCGCAACATGACAGACGACCAGAGAACACAAAACCGCTGGTCGCGCTGGTGGACCGTACTGGACTTGAACCAGTGACCTCTCGCGTGTGAGGCGAGCGCTCTAGCCAACTGAGCTAACGGTCCGCAGACCGAGGAGGCTACAGCCAGGTCCCTGTCGCGGCACCGGCGCTCGGCTCTCCGACCGCCACTACCGTTGTACCCGTGGACGCAATCTGCTGCCCGGGATGCGGTGAAGACGAAGACCTGACCGGCACCCGCTCCGGTCCACCGGGCGACGAGACGATCACCGTCACATGTGGCGCATGTTCCCTTGTGTGGGAGCGGGACCTCACCCCCACCTGTCCAACCTGTTACTCAACCGATGTCCGAACGGCACTTCGGTCGATTGTCGACAAGTCACGTGGAACTCAGCTGTCGATCCAGTCAATGCAGACGGTTCACCTCTGTCGTACCTGTGACGCCGAGGAGTTGGCCGTATGGAACCAGAGCAACACTCCCCTACGGCCGACCGAGCTTCCGGTCGAAGGGGACTGAGCCGCTCCACTCAGGTGGCAGCCAGCTTCTCGGCGAGCTCCTGAAGGCCGGCCACAAGACTGCCCTTGACCAGCACTGAGTCACCTTCGGCGAGGTTCAGGCCTGTGAGCACGTCAAGTGCCTCCTCCACGCCGCCGAGTGGTTCGACGCCGTAGAGGTCCGTACCGACGGTGAGCACCTCTATGCCCAATTCGCGTGCCACTGCCACCACCCGGAGGTGGGCATCGCTGGACTCCCCACCCAGTTCGGCCATAAGTCCAAGTACGGCGAGCCTGCGGCCCCCTGTCGGAAGTGAGGAGAGGGCCCGCAGCGCCGCCATGACCGATGTGGGGTTGGCGTTGTAGGCGTCGTTCACCACGACCACCCCGGATCGGTTGGTTGATACCTGCATGCGTCCGGGCGAGAGGCGGGCCTCGCCGAGGCCACCGGCAACCTCTCCAAGGGGGATGTCGAGCACGAGGCCGACCGCCGCTGCTGCCAGGGCGTTGTCGACCATGTGTACCCCCGGAACCCCCAGGCGCACCTCGGTCCGACCCCATGGCGACTCCAGCGAGAATGATGCCCTGAGGTGGTCATCGACACTGATGCCCGATGCCCGGATCTCGCCCCCTGCTCCGAAGGTGATCTGTCTTGCGAGCGTACGAGAGGCCTGTTCCATGACCGCAGGGACGTCGGCGTTGAGCACGGCGCAACCTTCGGCCGGCAGGGCGTCGAGCAACTCGCCTTTGGTCCTCGCTACGGCCTCAACCGAGCCCATAACCCCCGTGTGGACCGCCGCAACTGTTGTAATGACCCCGACATCGGGACGGGCCAGCCCACACAGCGAGGCGATGTCGCCCTCCTGGCGGGCACCGAGTTCCAACACAAGGACCGCAGGTTCGTCCGGAGCGTTGACCAACGTGAGTGGTACACCGATGTCGTTGTTGAACGACCGTGGGCTGGAATGCACGGGTCCACCCCGGGCAAGAACGGCCGACGTCATGTCCTTTGTCGAGGTCTTGCCGACCGAACCCGTGATGCCCACCACCGGCATACTCATGGAGCGCCTGGCTGCCGCGCCGAGGGCGGACAGGGCGGTGCCGGTGTCCTGGACACGGATTCCAGTTCCACCGTCGACCCCGGACGCGTTGGAGGTCAGGTAGGCGACTGCGCCGGCGTCAAGGGCCGCTCCGATGAAGTCGTGGCCGTCCCGCTCGGCGTGCAGCGGAACGAACAGGCAGCCCGGCCGAACCGATCGCGAGTCCTGTGTTGCGCCGTCCAGGAGGACGTCGCCGCCGAGCAGTTTTCCGCCGACCACTGCTGCGACCTGAGATGCCAGAAACTTCACAAGGTTGAGTCTCCCAGCCCGAACCATCCGCGAGGTGCCACCCTCAAGGTGCCATCGCCACGTTCTCGACAGGTCCTACGATGCCGCCGTGGAAGATCCTCCCGGAATGAGCGCCTGAGATGCAGGAGAGGCGACGCCTGATTCTGCTGTTCGGCGGCCAGAGCGCCGAACATGAGGTCTCGTGTGTCTCGGCACGTCACGTCCTGGAGGCCGTGGACCGGTCACGTTTCGAGGTGCTTCCTGTCGGCATCAGCCGTGAAGGAGGTTGGTTCCTTGCCGCCTCTGCGGTCGAGGCACTCGACTCAGGAGATCTGCCCGACCGCCTCGAGCCCTCGGGAGCGTCATGGGACCCCCTCCCACATCTGGCTGAACTGTCTGCGCTCGGACCGGTTGCGGTGTTCCCACTACTGCACGGTCCCCTGGGCGAGGATGGAACCGTTCAGGGCCTTCTCGAGTTGGCCGACGTCCCGTATGTGGGTGCCGGCGTGCTGGGATCCTCTCTCGCAATGGACAAGCTCGCTACAAAGGAGATCCTGCACGGGCACGGAATTCCCCAGGCCCGCTACAGGGGTCTCCACGTCGACGATCTTGGCTCGGCGGACAGCGACGCCAGGTCCGCCCTGCTGTCAAGGTTGCTGACAGAGTTGGGACCACACGTGTTCGTAAAGCCAGCCAACCTGGGGTCCTCCATCGGCGTGGCGAAGGCCACCGACACAGGGTCCCTTGAGATCGCGCTGGAAGCGGCATCCGCCTACGACGAGTGGATGGTTGTCGAGGAGGCCGTTACCGGCCGCGAGATCGAGTTGGCCGTACTTGGAGACCGCGTCCCCCAGGTGTCGGGGCCCGGCGAGGTCCGTCCCGGTGGCGAGTTCTACGACTATGCCGACAAGTACGAAGATGGAACCGCCGAGTTGATCGATGAGCCCGATCTTGACCCAGAGACAGCCATCAGGTTCCAGGAACTGGCGGCGCGCGCGTTTACCGCTGTGCGGTGTTCGGGAATGGCCCGGATCGACTTCTTCCTCCCTGATGACGGACGCGGCCCGCTCCTGAACGAGGTCAACACGATCCCGGGGTTCACGCCGATCTCGATGTACCCGAGGCTCTGGCAGAAGGCCGGTCTGTCCTACCCGGGCCTCATCGACCGGCTCGTCGACATCGCGGTGGAGCGGCACGCAAGACGACGCCGCAACACCACCCGCTGAGTCAGTCCCTCGGGTCGAGCGATGACCGCAGAAAGTTGAGCAGTTCTCTGCGGCGCTGCACTACCGGGCGAAGCGTGGGCTCGATCCCGGCTGCACGCAGCACCTCTGTCTCGGTGGCCACCCCGACCACGGTTGAGTAGGCGCTGATAAGAAGCAGTTGAGCATCTGCACGGCGCATCCGGCCGGCAGCCATCTCTCCCTCTATCCACACCCTGGCCCTGGCCATCATGGGCTCCATGTGGTTTCGCAGGCGCTGTGCTCCCGGCGATCCGGGCCTGCTCACTTCGCGGAGGAGGCCCAGCAACACCGGTTGTTCGAGTGCAACGCGAAACACCCTGCGGACAAGGGCCTCAACGCGTTCCCAGTCACGGTCGGCTCCGCTCAGCACCTCGTCCATGGCTCCGGTGAGGTCTCCTGCGCAGCGGTCGACCACTGCGTTCAACAGGCCGCGCTTGGATACGAAGTGATACAGGATCGTCTGCTTCCGGATGCCCAGACCCCTTGCCAGGTCGTCGAGTGAGGTGCCGTCGTAGCCGGCTGTACCGAATGACGCCAGGGCGGCACTCAGAATCTGGGCCTTCGTGTTGGAACGGGCCTCGAGGCGCTCGTTGACACGGTCCTGCACGCGGTCGGAAACCTGCTTTCCTACGGGTTGGGCTCCAGACGGGGTTGTGCTGGCACCGGCCTTGTCGTTCACACACCCACGGTAGCCGCTCTCTACCAACTGGTAAATAGCCTGACCATCTGGTAGACAACATGTCGTGATTGCTGAATCCCTTGCGGGTCGCCGCATCGCCATCACGGGCAGCACGGGCTTTCTCGGCACCGCCCTCGTGGAACGACTGCTGCACTCGGTGCCAAGCTGCACCCTCGTTCTCATCGTCCGACCGGGCAGGCGGGGGGCCCAGCGCCGGGTTGACCGCGACATCCTCCGCAACGACGCCTTCGACCGCCTGAGGACGAGCCTGGGAGACGACGCCTTCGAAGAGATGGCGGCCACCCGGATCACGGCAATTACCGGCGACGTCTCCGAAGAAGGCCTCGGACTCGACGAGGACGGACGCGCCGTACTCGCCACATGCGACATCGTGATCCACTCGGCTGCCATAGTCAGCTTCGACTCACCCCTGGACCAGGCAGTCGAGGTCAACCTCCTCGGCCCTGTACGCATCACAGAGACACTGGCCGAACTGGAAACCACACCACACCTCGTCGCCGTCTCGACCTGTTACGTGGCCGGCAGTCGCCGAGGGGCGGCACCCGAGGAACCCGTAAACGAGAGCCCTTTCTTCGTCGACGTCAACTGGCGCCTCGAGGTGGAGAGTGCCCGGCGCATCCGACACGAGACCGAGGGCACAAGCCGCTCCCCCGAGAGCCTCGCCGGCTTCCGCAAGGAGGCCCACGACGAGTTGGGAGCAGCAGGCATACCTGCTCTGGCAGCCAAGACCGAACAGCTCCGGTCGCGCTGGGTCGATGACAGAATGGCCGGGGCCGGGCGCTCCCGTGCCGCATCGCTGGGCTTCCCCGACGCCTACGCCTACACAAAGGCACTCGGCGAGATGGCCCTCACCGAATCGGCCGGAGATGTCCCGGTCAGCATCGTCCGGCCATCCATCATCGAATCAGCCCTTGCTGAACCTTCCCCCGGTTGGATCCGGGGCTTCCGCATGGCCGAGCCCGTGATCATCTCCTACGCACGTGGCCTTCTCAAGGAGTTCCCCGGAATCCCCGAGGGCACCATCGACGTCATCCCCGTGGATTTCGTTGTCGCCGCCATCTGCGCAGTCGCCGCCCGGGGCCCCATCGAGGGGGCCGACATCGTCCAGGTCGCATCTGGCAGCGTCAACCCGCTCCACTACGGACGCCTCGTCGACCTGGTCCGCGCCTGGTTCACCGACAACCCCATCTACGACGAACACGGACAGCCGATCTCGGTCCCTGAGTGGTCCTTCCCCGGCAGGGGCAGGGTCAAACGTCAGCTTGAACGTGCCGGAACTACCCTCGACCTCTCCCGCAAGGTCCTCGACAAGCTGCCCATACGCGGCCGACAGGCCGAGATAGCAGTGAAGTTGGAGGAGCAACGCGACCTGGTCGAGCGTGCAATGGGCTACGTGGACCTGTACGGCGCCTACGCCGAATGTGAGGCGGTGTACCTCCTCGACCGCCTTATCGCCCTGTGGGACACCCTCGATGCCGGCGACCACGAGACCTTCTGCTTTGACCCCCGCACGATGGACTGGAACCACTACGTGCCCGAGATCCACCTGCCGTCAGTCGTCAAGGCCGGCCGGGTTCCGATGAAGCCCCCGGTCAGGGGAGTCCAGGACAGGGCCACCAGGCTCCGAAACCGGGTCCTCTCCCCTGAACGCCACATCGCGGCCTTCGACCTGGAAAACACCCTCATTGCCTCGAACGTGGTCGCCAGCTTCGCCTGGCTGGGCAGTCGCCACCTGTCGCGAGGCGACCGCATCCGGTTCGTTCTCAAGACCCTGGCCGAAGGCCCGACACTGTTGGCCCTCGACCGCCGCGACCGCAGCGACTTCCTCCGCTTCTTCTACCGCCGTTATGAAGGGGCCCCGAAAACAAGAATCTCCGAGGACTCTGCCGAGCACTTCAGCGACCTAATTCTCTCAAGGTCGTTCCCGGCCGGAATCCGCAGGGTTCGCGAACACCGGGCTCTCGGACACAGAACCGTTTTGATCACCGGCGCACTCGACTTCGTGGTCGAGCCGCTGCGACCCCTCTTTGACGACATCATCAGCTCAGAGTTGGGAACGTCCCAGTTGAGTGATGGAACCGACGCCTACGACGGCCGGATGAAGGCGGCCCCTCCAACCGGCGAGGCCCGCTATCAGGCCCTTGTCGACTACGCAGACCTGCACGACCTGGACCTTCGGGAGTCCGTGGCATACGCCGACTCGGCCAGCGACCTTCCGATGCTCGAAGCCGTCGGTTTCCCGGTCGCCGTCAACCCCGAGACCCGCCTGGCCAACATCGCCAAGAAACGAGGCTGGCTCGTCGAGGACTTCGCCAAGTCCCCCGGCATGTCAAGGCGCCTGCTTCCGTTGGCGCCACCTGTCTCAACAGCAGCGGCCCGACGAAGCGCATGATGAAGAAGCACACAGAGATGACAGCGCGGTCGCACCGATGAAGGCATTGGAGTTCCACAGGAACATCCCCCGATTCGCTGCGGCCAGGCTCGCCGACAGCCTCGCTCCTGGCGGAGGCGCCGGCGTCGGTCCACTAAAGCTGGCCGAAATCGACCAGCCTGCACCACCCGGCTCTGACTGGGTCCGGGTCCGACCGAGGCTCGCCGGCATCTGCGGCTCCGATCTGGCAACCGTCAACGGTCGCTCAGCCCGCTACTTCGAGCCCCTTGTCTCCTTTCCCTTCATCCCCGGACACGAAGTGGTAGGCGACCTGGACGACGACACCCGGGTAGTTCTGGAACCCGTCCTCGGATGTGTCAGCCGAAACATCACACCCACTTGCGCTCCTTGCGACGACGGCCGTCTGGGCAACTGCGAACACGTCACTTTCGGTGATCTGGAGCCCGGGATTCAGACAGGTTCATGCCATGACACGGGCGGAGGGTGGTCGACGGCCTTTTGGGCCCACAACAGCCAGCTGCACACCGTTCCCGACGATCTCTCCGACGAGGCCGCCGTCATCGTCGAGCCGGCTGCATGTGGAGTCCATGCAGCCCTAATGGCCAACGTGCCAGACAATGGAACCGTCGTGGTCCTCGGATCTGGAACCCTCGGGCTGCTCACACTGGCCGCTCTCAGAGTCCACACAAACCCCCGAACCATCCTCGCCACGGCCCGCTACCCCGAACAGCGCCAGATGGCATCCTCCCTCGGAGCCGACATGGTCACAGCCCCCGACGAGGTGCGACGGTCGGTCCGCCGAATGACAGGAAGTCGGGCAGTCAGCCAGGCCGGAAACCGGCCCCGTAGCAACGCCCATGCCGGAAGCGTCGACCGCCTCAGCGGAGGCGCCGACGTGGTCATCGACTGCGTGGGTTCCGCCGACAGCCTCACCGACGCCATGGCCATCACCAGACCAAGAGGCCGAATCGTACTGGTCGGAATGCCGGCCACCGTCAACCTGGAGTTGACACCACTCTGGCACCGCGAGCTTGAGCTGGTCGGCGCCTACACCTACGGCACGGAACTTCTGGCCGACGGCAGCAGCTCACGCACATTCGACCTTGCGTTCGACCTTGTTCGCCGCTTCGACCTGGGAAACCTGGTCTCAGCGACCTACCCGCTGAACCGCTATCAGGATGCCATCCAGCACGCCTCCTCGGCTGGCAGCAGGGGTGCAGTGAAGATCGCTTTCGACCTGAGGGACGAGAAGGAGCGTTACAGGCAATGAGCAACGGCAGACACCTCGCTCCACGGCCGGGATTTGTCCTGGACGTGGACAAGAACAGTCCCCCGATCGTGTTCCACCACGGCGAGGGCTTCAGATTGGAGAAACTTCCGGCAGGCCGCTCCCGGGTCATCTACCCGGCCGAGCCGCTCGAAGGCCTCCCCGACCCGGACGGCGCCATCCGCCACGCCCTCCTGAACCCCATCGGAGACTCAGATCCATTGCCGGCCCTGCTGCGGCCCAATATGAAGCTGACGATCGCCTTCGACGACATTTCGCTACCCCTGCCGCCGATGCGTAGACCCGACATCCGCCAGCGGGTCATCGAGGCCGTGCTCGACATCGCTGCAGAGGCCGGCGTCGACGACGTACACCTGATAGCAGCGCTAGCCCTGCACAGGCGCATGACCGAGGATGAACTGCGCCACGCAGTCGGCGACCGCGTCTACGACGCATTCGCCCCCAAGGGACTCCTCTACAACCACGACGCAGAGGACCCCGACGGAATGGTCGTCCTGGGCGAGACACCACACGGCGAGGCCGTGCAGTTCAACAAGCGGGCAGCCGAGAGCGACCTCGTCATCTACGTCAACATCAACCTCGTCGCCATGGACGGCGGCCACAAGAGCACAGCGACGGGCCTCACCGGCTACACCAGCCTGCGCCACAACCACAACGTGCACACCATGCTCAACTCCACGTCGTTCATGGATCGCGACAACTCCGCCCTGCATGCCTCCAACTGGCGTATGGGCAAGGTTCTCCGCGATGCCGGCGTCAAGATCTTCCAGATCGAGACGACAATCAACAACGACACCTTCGGCAGGGAGGGACCACTCTCAATGCTCCAGAAGCGGGAGTGGGAATGGTCAGGACGCGACCGGACCTCATTTCTTGCGATGCAGCAGGGATTGAAGGTCATGCCGACGAACCTGAAGCGAAAGGCATTCTCCACGTGGCTGGCCCCCTACGAGATGACATCGGTGCAGGCCGGTGAGGTCGAGGCCGTCCACGAGGTGACAACGGCAAATGTCTACCGCCAGCACCTCGTGCCCGTCGAGGGTCAGACCGACATCCTCACCATGGGACTCCCCTACATCTGCCCCTACAACGTGAACTCCATCATGAACCCGATCCTCGTGATGTGCCTGGGTCTCGGCTACTTCTTCAACCTCTACCGGGGGCGGCCGCTCGTCAGGGAGGGCGGCGTTGTGATCATCAGCCACCCGACTCCGTGGGAGTTCAACCCTGTTCACCACCCCAGCTACATCGACTTCTTCGAAGAGGTTCTGACCGACACAACCGACCCGGGAGAGATCGAAAAGAAGTACGAGAAGCGCTTCGCCGAGGACGAGTGGTACATCCACCTCTACCGAAACTCGTACGCCTACCACGGGGTACACCCGTTCTACATGTGGTACTGGGGAGCGCACGCCCTCAGCCACGTGGGCCGGGTGATCATCGTGGGTGGCGACACCCGTGCGGTCAGGCGGCTTGGTTTCCAGCCGGCCTCCACGCTGGCAGACGCCCTGGAGATGGCCGGTGACGTCGTAGGACCACAACCGACCATCACCCACCTCAAGAACCCACCGCTGCTCATGGCGGACGTGACATGAGGCTGCGACCGGTGAACCTGACCTGATGGCCACGACCCCGCTGACCCTGCGGATCGCAAGGCTGCGCTCCATGGTCGGTCGCCTCGGATTTCCGTGGCGGGCCGCTCCGGTTCCACCCGGTGTGGAACCCCCGCCGCCGACGCGACAACTCAAGGCCGAGTACGACACGGCATGGGCGCGGCGGTATCCGGCGCGAATAGTCAGGGCATCTCTGGTCGAAACCGTGATGAGGTTCGTCATGTCCGTGGTCGCATCGCCAAGCCGCGAGGGAACCGATCGCCTCAGCAGCGTCGACGGCCCCGTCATCTTCGTGGCCAACCACCACAGCCACGCCGACACACCCCTCCTACTCACCTCGATACCCGAGCCATGGCGTCACCGCATGGTCGTTGGTGCCGCCGCCGACTACTTCTTTGCCACCCGACTGGGTAGCGCTCTTGCCGCTCTACTGATCAACGCCATTCCGATCGAACGCACCAAGGTGGCCCGAAGGTCAGCGAACCTCGCAGCAGACCTGCTCGACGACGGCTGGAGCATCCTTATCTTTCCTGAGGGTGGCCGGAGCCCCGACGGCTGGGGGCAGCCTTTCCGTGGTGGTGCCGCCTACCTGGCCATCCGCTGCAACATCCCGGTGGTGCCGGTGCACATAGCCGGCACCGACAGGATCCTCCGCAAGGGGCACCTCCTGCCGAGCCGGTCCAGCACGACTGTCACCTTTGGAGATCCGCTCCTCGCCGCCGAGGGCGAACACGCCCACGGCTTTGCCTCCCGGCTCGAGGCAGCCGTAGCCGCGCTCGGCGACGAGGCAACCAACGACTGGTGGCAGGCACGACAGCGGGCACATGCAGGTACCTCGCCCGGTCTCACCGGTCCTGACATCGGCGCATGGCGCCGTGTGTGGGCGCTCGGCGACAGGGGCCGGAGGTCCAGACGTCGCAGGGTTCTCTGGCCAGAGTTGTAGACACGGCCGGACGTGTCCGTCCAACCCAGGTAGGACTCAGGAGGTAAGACGCCCGCCGAGGTACTCGACGAGACCCCCGATGGGTACACGCTCCTGCTCCATGGAGTCACGCTCACGGACCGTCACGGCCCGGTCATCAAGCGTGTCAAAATCAATGGTCACGCAGAACGGTGTGCCGATTTCGTCCTGTCGCCTGTAGCGGCGCCCGATTGCCTGGGTCTGGTCGTAGTCGCACATCCAATGTGGCTGGAGGCAACCCAGGACCTCGTTGGACGGATCAATCAACTCGGCCTTCTTGGAGAGCGGCAGGACAGCCACCTTGTAGGGGGCCAGCCTGTGGTCGAGGCGCAGGACCGTACGGGTGTCGTCCCTGACCTCCTCCTCGTCGTAAGCGGCCATCAGAAACGCCATTGCCGTCCGGGTGGCTCCGGCAGCCGGTTCGATCACGTGGGGCACATACCTGTCGCCGCTACCCGGGTCGTGATACTCGAGGCGCGCTCCGGAACTCTCTGCATGGCGAAGAAGGTCGAAGTCGGTCCGGTTGGCTATGCCCTCAAGCTCATCCCAACCCCACGGGAACAGGAACTCGACGTCGGCGGTTGCCGTCGAGTAGTGGCTCAACTCGTCCGAGTCATGATCACGCAGGCGCAGGCGGTCCTGGGGCATGCCGAGGTCCAGGTACCAGTCGCGCCTGGCGTCGCACCAGTACCGGTACCACTCTTCAGCCTCGTCCGGGGGCACGAAGAACTCCATCTCCATCTGTTCGAACTCGCGTGTTCGGAACACGAAGTTGCCGGGAGTTATCTCGTTTCGAAACGACTTGCCGATCTGGGCAATTCCGAACGGTGGCTTCTTGCGGCTCGTGTTGATCACGTTGGCGAAGTTGATGAACATTCCCTGGGCGGTTTCGGGGCGCAGGTAGACCTCGGCTGCGGAGTCGGCCATGGGGCCGGCGTGGGTCTTGAACATGAGATTGAAATGTCGGGCCTCGGTGAAAGAACCGGTCTTGCCACAAGCCGGGCAGGTTTCGGGGTCGTCCAGCTTGTCCTGTCTGTGGCGTGCGCCACATTCCCTGCAGTCGACCAGCGGATCGGTGAAGTTGGCGAGGTGACCGGAGGCCTCCCATACAGCTGGAGGGGTGAGGATGGACGCATCCAGACCAACTACGTCGTGACGCAGCTGGACCATGGTGCGCCACCACTGCTCCTTCACATTGCGGAGCAGCAGTACCCCGATTGGTCCATAGTCGTAGGTGGAACGGAAGCCGCCGTAGATGTCGGCCGACTGGAACACGAACCCGCGGCGCTTGGACAGGTTCACCACCTTGTCAAACAGGGTTTCGTCGTTGGGGACCATGGCGCTGCAGGGTACCGGCCGATACCCCGTCACTGTTCCACCCCCGGTGGAAGCCTCGACCCTCTCAGATCGGTCAGACTGGGCCGATGAAAGGGCCCAACGCTGAGAGCCACACCGACCCGACAGCGGTCCTCGGACGCCGGCTCATCGCGTGGGTTCTGGACAACCTGATAATCGCCACCCTGTTCACCGTCATCTTGCTGTCGGGTGCCGAGAGCCGACCTGTTCCAGCAGACCTCGCTGCCGCCGACGCCTGCTCTGAGCTGTTTGCCTCCGAAGAGGGTTGCATTGTCATCGGCAACGAGGCCTGGCAGATCGACGTAGGCCTCGGAGCCACGCATGTGCTGGTTCCGACCCTCGCCTTCATGGCAAACCAGATCCTCCTGACCTCGGTTACCGGGTTCAGCCTCGGAAAGGCGGTAACCGGCCTGCGTGTCGTCCGACGCTCAAACGGAGGCCTTCCCGGGATGACCGGATCTGTCGGCCGGACCCTCCCGTGGATGATCCCAACCGTTCTCGGCCTTCTGGCACCGATCATGGTGGTGGTCGAGCTTGGGTTGACCCTGACCAGCCCCGGGCACCGCCGTCTCGGCGACAGGATCGGAGGCACGCTCGTGGTCGACAGGAGCCAGGCCGGCAAGATGCCAGTCGTTCCAGCCCTCGACTGAGGTCAGGCCCTCTCCATTACCCGCCGGGACTTGATACGGCGCTCCAGGTGGTACTCGATGGCCGCTGTCGCCGTGCCGTCAACCTCAGTGCACACCTCAGGGTCAACCACCGCCAAGGCATCGACAAGGCCGCCACCGAGGACCGCCCTCATAACCGCAAGTGCCGCATCTGACACCGGTCGGCCCCGTCGACAGCTTCCACAGAGCGTGCCTCCCTCGCCGAACTCGACGGCTACCAGGGGGCCCGACGAACCACAACGGACACATGAGTCGAGGTGGGGTGCCAGCCCCTCGCGGGCAAGCAACTTCAGGAAAAAGGCCGGAACCAGCAGAGGGGTCGGATTCTCATCGAGGGTCCTCAACGCACCGAGAAGCATCTCATAGCGCTGACGGTCAGGATCGCCGTCGGGGGAGACAACATCAACAACCTCGAGAAGGGCCGATGCCTCGCTGAACCGGTCCGGGTCAGCACGGACGTTCTCGAACCGGTCGATGGTCTCGGCCTGGGTGACGATGCCGAGGTCTCCCCTGCCGGCGTACAACTGGAGGTCCACATGGCTCGTCGGCTCGAGGCGACCTCCGAATTTGCTGCGGGTCTTGCGCACACCCTTTGCCACGGCCCGGACCTTGCCGTGCTCCGGTGTGAGCAGCACCACGATCCGGTCAGCCTCACCGAGACGCCACGTCCGGATCACCACGCCCTTGTCGCGGTAAAGGGTCACGGCTCTCCGACGCCGCCGAAGCGACGGTCGCGGTCCTGGAACTCCTTGATGGCGGCGTAGAGATGCTCGCGTCTGAAATCGGGCCACAGGGTCTCGCTGAACACAAGCTCGCTGTAGGCGATCTCCCAGAGAAGGAAGTTCGAGATTCGGTACTCGCCAGACGTGCGGATGACAATGTCAGGGTCGGGCATTTCGGGGTCGTAGAGGTTCCTGGCAATCGCCTTCTCGGTGACACGCCTCACCCCGGAGTCAACGAGGCGCTGCACGGCATCGACCAACTCGGCCCTGCCCCCGTAGTTGAACGCCACTGTGAAGGTCAGGCCGCTGTTGCCCCGCGTCATTTCCTCTGCGTCGTCCATCAGGCGAACGAGTCGCCGTGGCACACGTCGGTCGCGCCTGCCGATGAACCGGATGCGCATGTTCCGCTCGTGCATCTCGTCACGACGGTTGATGAGGATCTGCTCGTTGAACCTGAGCAGGAACTGAACCTCGTCGGCCGGTCGGCGCCAGTTCTCAGTCGAGAAGGCGTACACCGTGAACCATCCGACGCCCAGGTCGTCGGCCCCCTCGAGAACGTCGAAGAGCGACTGCTCACCGGCGGTGTGGCCCTCGGTACGGGGAAGGCCTCTCTGTTCGGCCCAACGGCCGTTGCCGTCCATGACGCATGCGATATGAACGGGGATCCGTCGGGGATCCAGGTCGGACGGAAGCATCTACGAAACCTACCCCCTCGCTGCCTCCGGTCGGCGGCGCAGTCGGCCCGTAGAGTCCTCCTGATGAGCACGGCGGATGAGGTTTCGATAGCCCTTGAGGAGGTCACAGGGGCGTTGCCGGGCGGAGGCGAGGTTCGAAGGGGCCAACGTTCCATGGCCCTTGAGATAGCGGAGGCCATTGACACAGAACATCACCTGGTCATCCAGGCGGGTACGGGAACAGGAAAGACCCTCGCATACCTGATTCCGGCGATTCTCTCCGGTCGCAGAACCGTCATCGCCACCTGGTCCAAGGCACTCCAGGACCAGATGGAGAGGTCCGACCTGCCGATGCTCCTCGAGCACCTTGACAAGACCTTCAGCCATGCGGTGCTCAAGGGGTGGGACAACTACGTCTGCCACGAGCGCCTGGACCAGATTCGCGCACCGGGACGGCAACAGCCCCTCGAGGGGCTTGTCGACGGCTCAGACGACACCCAGGTCGACTCAATCCTGGAATGGGCAGAATCAAGCGTGTCAGGCGACCGGGCGGACCTCCCGTTCGAGCCCACCCCGGCCACCTGGTCCTCAGTGAGCGTCGGTACCGATGACTGCATCGGGCTGTCTGAGTGCCCGTTCGCCTCCGAATGCCGTCCGGCCAGAGCGCGCCAACGCGCCCGCGACGCCGACATCTGCATCACGAACCACCACCTCTACGCGGTTGACGTGGCCCTGAACGGAATGCTTCTCGACCACCCGGACCACCCCCACGAACTCGTCGTGTTCGATGAGGCCCACCAGTTGGAGGAGGTCTTCACCGCGTCCTTTGGATTCCAGTTGACCGTTGGACGCTTCAGGTGGCTTGCCCGCCTCGCCAGACCGGCCCTCAAACAGGCCGACCTGGCAGCCGAACTGGATGACGGGGCTACGCGGTTCTCCACATGGCTTGCCGACAATCCCGACAGGCGCCTCGTGGCCGACTCGTGCTCAGATCTCGATCCGGTGCTTGGCCTTGCAGAAACCCGGATCGACCGCGTGCTGGTGGCTGTCCGAAAGGCCGTGCGTGACATCGCACACAGTTCCGACGATTCGGCCACCCAACGAGAACGCCGTCGCCTGACCCGCCTGCTGAATGCCGGAAGCACCCTCATAGGCGACGTCCGGTTCGCCAGGGGGTTGCTCCGAAAGCCCACTGAACACACCTCAATCGGTCAGGCGGAGGTCGGAGACGAACACCTGGCGTGGGTGGAACGCTCAGGCACCCGAATGGTGCTGCGTGTCGCACCCATCGAGGTTGGACCACGCCTAGCGAGCGACCTCTGGCCTCTACGCACAGCCGTCCTGACAAGTGCGACCCTTCCCATCAACCTCCCGGCACGCCTTGCGCTGCCTAAGCCCGACACCAGCACCGTCGACAGCCCGTTCGACTACGAGACCCAGTCCCTTCTCTACTGCCCGACACACATTCCCAGCCCCTCCGAAGACGAACCTGGCTGGTCAGCCGCGATGCTCACAGAACTGGAGTTCCTCATCCACGCCGGCGGTGGCCGCACGCTCGCCCTTTTCACCAGTTGGAGACGGCTGCAGGCAGCTGTTGCGACAATCAGGCCACTAGTGCCGTATCGGATACTAGAACAGGGAGACCTTCCGGCCAGGACCCTCCTCGAGGAGTTCGCCGCCGACGAGTCGTCATGCCTCTTCGCCACACGTAGTTTCTGGCAGGGCATCGATGTGCCGGGCCCGTCGCTGGGTCTTGTCGTAATAGACCGGATTCCGTTTCCGCGACCCGACGAGCACCTCACCAGGGCATGGCGTGACCGGGCGGGCCTCGATGGCTGGGGAGCCGTCGACCTTCCACTGGGCGCCCTCCGGCTGGCACAGGGAGTTGGTCGCCTCATACGCTCCCGGACCGACCATGGGGTGGCAGCAGTCCTCGATCCCCGCCTCTCCGCAGCCCGCTACTCGGGTGCCCTGCTCGCAGCGCTTCCACCTATGCGACGCACCTCGGACCCCGAAGAGGCCGCAACGTTCCTGGGCAGCCTGTTCTCCTGAGCCTTCAGCCTGCACCCAGCCGTCCCGGAGGGTCAGTAGCCCAGTCGATCAAGGGCCTTGGGGCGGCGCTGCCAGTCCTTGTCCACCTTGACAACCAACTCGAGGAATACACCCTCAGGCAGTTGCGCCCGTGCCCTGGTCCCCACTTCTTTGAGGACTGAACCCTTACGGCCGATGACAATCCCCTTCTGCGAGTCACGCTCAACAAGAATCTCGCAGCGAACTCTGGGCCAGTCCCACTCGGTCACCCGGGTGGCGATCGAATGCGGGAGTTCCTCGCGCACGACCGCCAGAAGTTGCTCCCTGACCAGTTCGGCCACCCAGAACGCCTCGGGAACATCGGAGGCCATCTCCTCGGGGTAGAAACGCGGGCCCTCCGGTAGGCGCTCGAGGACGTGCTCAAGCAGGGCGTCAACTCCCCGACCGGTCTTTGCAGACACCGGGAAGTACTCGTCGAACTCCAACTCTGATGCCGCTACCAGCTGCCCAATCACATGGTCGCGGCCAACCGAGTCGATCTTGTTGAGTACCAGAATCGTCCTCTCAGGCGGGAGGCTCTCGGCGATGAAGCGGTCGCCCCTGCCGATGGGGCCATCAGCCTCGACGAGAAACAGCACGACATCCATGTCGGCGAGCGCAGCACGGGCGGTGTCGTTAAGTCGCTGACCCAGGAGGGTCCTCGGCTTGTGGATTCCCGGAGTGTCACAGAACACGGCCTGCACATCGGGTCTCGTGAACACACCGCGCACCTCTGTCCGGGTGGTCTGGGGCTTGTCTGACACGATGGTCACCTTGGTGCCCAGCATCTGGTTCAACAGGGTTGACTTGCCCACGTTGGGTCTTCCGATCAGGGTCACGAAACCGGAACGGTGGCCCTCTGGCTGCTCAACGACCAGCGACACGTCTGCTGGTTCTCCGCTCGGCTCCCGGCCAAGCTCTTCATCCAGTTCCTCTGGCTCGTGGGCCTCCTGCGTCACTGGCTGACCTCAGGTGCACCCACGCGGATTCTGGTTATCCGTCGACCAACAACCTGTTCGATGCAGAAACGACGTCCTGAGAACTCAACCGCCTCACCCACCTCGGGTACATGGCCGAGGGCATTGAAGATGAGGCCGCCAACGGTGTCCCAGTCGCCGTCGGGAAGGTCCTCGCCCAGTAGATCGTTCAGTTCGTTGACAGGCATTCTTCCGTGGACCCGGAGATCTCCACCAGCGAGCGACTGGGACAACGGTTCCTCCAGGTCGAACTCATCGACAATCTCGCCAACCACCTCCTCGAGAAGGTCCTCCATGGTGACCAGGCCGGCGGTGCCGCCGTATTCATCAACGACCACTGCCAGGTGGAAGCGCTCGGACTGCATCTGACGCAGGAGGTCGTCGGCCTTCATGGTCTCAGGGATGAAACTCGGAGGGCGCGACATCTGCACTGCGGGGTCACCACTTCTGCCATCCAGGTGGGCCCTTGCCAGATCCTTGACGTGGACGACGCCGACGATGTCATCGATCCCGTCGCCACTGACCGGAATACGACTGTGTCCGCCGGAGACTGCCTCTTCAAGTGCCGTCTGCACCGTGCAGCCGTTCTCAACGCCGACGATGTCGGGGCGGGGAACCATCACCTCTCTGACCAGAGTGCCACCAAATGCAATCACGGACTCGATGAGTTCGTGCTCCTCCTCGTCGATTGAGCGTGTCGCCAGGGCCCTGTCGGCAACGGCCAGCAACTCCTCTTCGGTGACATCCGGGCCAACCTCGCGGGCGGACCTTGGCAGCAGTCGTTCGGAGAGCGTGGCGAGAAGGGTCGCCAGCCAGCGCAGAGGTACGACAGAGGCGAGCCGACCGACCACCCCGACCGCCCGGAGGGCGACCGTGTCCGTCCTACGAAGTGCTACAGAGCGAGGAAGGGCCTCGGCGACCACGAAGACAAAGAGCCCCAGCGCCACAGCCGATGGCACCACCCAGCCGGCACCGGGGCGCTGATAGGCCCAGCTGACCAGCAGGGCGACCGTGGCTGTCCGGCACAGGACCAGGGCCAGCACGAGAGGGCGAAGGGCCTCAGAGCGACGGTCGAGAAGCGCCAGCAGCGCCTCGACACGGTCGTCATCGCCCAGACCGTCCCCGATGACCTCAGCCCTGGCTCGGCCGATATGGACAAGGCTCGTCTCGGCTGCGACCAGCACAGCCGAGCAACCGGTTGCCACGACAAGAAGCACCAGACCCACAATCTCGTTGACTCCCATCAGGTCTCGAACCCCGCCAGAAGCTCGACTTCTCGCCTCTGCATTACCTCGCGCTCCTCGTGCTCGGCATGGTCGTGGCCGAGGAGGTGGAGGATCCCGTGGACCAGAAGCAGGGACATCTCCCCCTGGAGGCCACCGTCGACGCCCTGGGCCTGCTTTGCCGCGACTCCCGGGCAGATCACCACGTCGCCAAGGAGCACCGGCAGGCCACCGGGCACCTCGGCAGGGTCGTCAACCGGGAACGCCAGAACGTCGGTTGGACCATCTGCACCCATGTGCTCACGGTTCAGATCGGTTATCGATTCCTCGTCGACCATGTGGATCGTCAACTCAATGGCCCGTGCGCCCAGACCCTCGTCGGCCAGAACGTGCTCTGCAAGCGCCACCCATCGCGACGGGTCACCGGAAGCACCACCAGCGGTCGTCATCGTCCGCGCGTCGACCACGACACGCGGACGGGGTTCAGGAGGTTCCTCTCTCATCGTGGGCTCACCCTCATCTCACGTCTAGACCCGGGGATCAGGTGGCCTGTCGGCACCTGCTGCCCCATAGGCCTCGACGATTTCCTGGACGATTCTGTGCCGAACCACGTCTCGACTGGTCAGGTACACGAAGTCGAGGCCACTGATGTTGGCCAGTATGGGTTCGAGGTCAGCCAACCCACTTCGCCCACCGGGCACGTCTGTCTGGCTGATATCACCTGTAACGATTACCCGGGACCCGAATCCGAGCCTGGTCAGAAACATCTTCATCTGCTCGGGGGTTGTGTTCTGGGCCTCGTCGAGGATCACAAAACTGTTGTTGAGGGTACGGCCACGCATGAACGCAAGCGGCGCCACCTCGATCTCGCCGCGCTCAAGGAGACGCTGGGCCGTGTCCATGTCGAGCATGTCAAAGAGGGCGTCGTAGAGGGGCCGGAAGTAGGGGTCGACCTTGGCCATCAGGTCTCCGGGCAGGAACCCGACCCGCTCGCCCGCCTCTACCAGCGGACGGGTAAGCACGATCCTGTCAACCTGGCCAGCCTGGAGTGCCCTTACGGCAAGCGCCACAGCCAGCCAACTCTTGCCCGTTCCGGCCGGGCCGATCGCGAAGGTGATGATGTTGTCGGTGACGGCCTCGACGTAGCGCTGCTGGCCAGCTGAGCGGGGCCGCACCGGCTTGCCGCGCGATGTCCTGAAGATCTCGCTGGTCAGAACCTCGGATGGACGCTCATCGGCCTGAACCATGTCGATCGCACGCTCCAGGGTGAGCGAGTCAACCGGGAGGCCCCGCTCCAGAAGCAGAACCAGCTCGTCAAACACACGGCGGACGACGTCGGCCTGCTCTCCGTCGATGGTGATCTGGTTGCCTCGGACATGAATACCGGCATTGGGAAAGGCTCCCTCGACCTGGCGCAGCAACTCGTCGTGTTCGCCCACCAGAATCGACATCAGGTCGTTTCCGGGAACGCTCAACTTGACGGTGGTCTCCTGCATGGGTACCCAGAGGCTACCCCTCCGATTTCAGTGCTACTGCAATGTAGGGTCGGGCCGGGACCGGCCTGACCAACTTTCCTTCGACAACAACCCGGGACAAGAGCACATCCGAAAGAGTTACGGCCTGATGACCCTCGCCGACATCACCGACGGCGCCTGCCCTTCCGGTTCCGCTTACCCTTCCTGCCCTGCCTCAGACGCTTACGCACCTTTCCACCGGTTCCGCGTTCGGCATCCAGGTCAGCCATCACGCCGGGCACAGCCTCGTTGATGATGTCCTCAGCGGCATCCAGCAACGCAGCGATGCTGTCATCATCGCCCAGGCCCTGAGGCTCATCTGGGGTGGCCGGGGTCACCAACGACCCGTGGCTCCAGTTCACGTCGATGCGGCGCTTCTGGAAGGAGGGACAGTCGGCGGGACACCTCCAGGGGGCCTCGGGAGCCAGGTCGAGGTCGCACTTGCGAACGGTGTCGCCATTGGGATAACTACGGCTCTCGAAGTGCTTACAGTCCTCCCGCATCGGCATGGCGTATTCCTAGCCGATCCGGATGATCAGCCGACAGACCCCTCCATCTGCAGTTCAATCAACCGACTCCATTCGACCGCGTACTCCATTGGCAGGGTCCGGGTAATCGGCTCGATGAAGCCGTTCACGACCATTGACATCGACTGTTCCGCTGTAAGTCCCCTGCTCATCAGGTAGAAGAGCTGGTCATCGGCGACCTTGGAGACAGTCGCCTCATGCCCCACCACGGCGTCTGCGGCTCCGACCTCCATGTACGGGTAGGTGTCGGAGATGCTGTCCTCGTCGAGAATCAGGGCATCGCACTGGACATGGCTCTTGCAGCCGTATGCGTCGTCCTCGATTCTCACGAGGCCCCTGTAGCTGGTGCGACCGCCGTCCTTTGAAATGGACTTGGACACGATCTTGGATGTCGTCTCGGGAGCGGCGTGGGTCATCTTGGCCCCCGCATCCTGGTGCTGGCTGGCCCCCGCGTACGCCACCGAGAGCACCTCGCCGGAGGCCTTGGGCCCCACAAGAACCACTGCCGGGTACTTCATCGTGAGACGCGATCCAATGTTGCCATCGATCCACTCCATGTGGCCCTCGGCCTCGACCCGGGCCCGCTTGGTGACCAGGTTGTAGACGTTGTTGGACCAGTTCTGGATGGTCGTGTAGGTGACGCGTGCCGATGGCCTGACCACGATCTCGACGACCGCCGAGTGGAGGGAATCGGTTGTGTACACGGGTGCAGAACAGCCCTCGATGTAGTGGACCTCGGAGCCCTCGTCGGCGATTATCAGCGTGCGTTCAAACTGGCCCATGTTCTCGGCATTGATGCGGAAGTAGGCCTGCAGGGGCATCTCGACCTTGACGCCTGGCGGTACGTAGATGAACGAACCGCCACTCCAGGCGGCCGAGTTGAGCGCCGAGAACTTGTTGTCGTTGGGCGGGATTACCCGGCCGAACCAGGCCTTGACGATCTCAGGGTGCTCCCGCAGGGCCGTATCCATGTCACAGAAGATGACGCCCTGGGCCTCGAGGTCCTCGCGGTTCCGGTGGTACACGACCTCGGACTCGTACTGCGCCGTTACCCCGGCGAGGTACTTGCGCTCGGCCTCTGGAATGCCGAGTTTCTCGTAGGTGTTCTTGATGGATTCGGGAACATCGTCCCAGTCGTCGACCTGACCCTCAGTGGGCTTGATGTAGTAGTAGATGTCGTCGAAGTCGATGCCGGACATGTCCCCACCCCACCGGGGCATCGGGCGCTTGTCGAAGCGCTGGTAGGACTTGAGGCGAAACTCGGTCATCCAGTCGGGCTCGCCCTTCATGCCGGAGATCTCCCGCACCATGGCCTCGTCGATGCCCTTTCTGGGCTTGAAGACGTAGTCCTCCGCGTCGCTCCAGCCCAGCTTGTAACGGCTCAGGTCCAGATCAATCTCGGTAGGTGCCATGTTGGTTTTGACTCCAGATTCCAGTGTCGCGACATCAGCACCGTGGGTACCGCCATCGGGTATTTCTCCTACGTGGATAGTAACAATCCAACCCGGGTTTTCAAGGGAGGCCTACAGAAAACGCGGCCTCTCCGGCATCAGTCCATGCGACCGTTAAGGCGGCGCTGGCGCACCAGCCAGCCCAACAGCACTGCAATCGCCCGCGGGTCATGGCGGAGATGGTGCCCGGCCCCGCTGATCATGCGCAGGTCAGCG
>DLRQ01000042.1:0-22034 GCA_002501135.1 Candidatus Neomicrothrix sp. UBA7884 | reverse complement strand
CACCGTGGGCCGCCGCAAGAGCCCGGGCATCGAGTGGCGGCACAGCGTTGTCGTTGCTTCCGTGCACCAACAGGAGGTTCCTTGGCCGAAGCTCCTCCACGCATGCCTCCGGCGAGATCGACGCCAGCGCACCCGCCCATCTCTGAAAGTCGGCGGGGAACTCAGGATCTGACAACAGGCCGGCGTCACGTGCGTGCAGTAGCAGTCGGCGCGGGTTGTCAGCCCAGTCGGACCAGTCGGCAGGGGCGGCAAGGGCGCCAACTCCCCTTATCGCCGGCTCTGCAGCAGCAGCACAAATGGCCAGGCCCGCACCAGTGCCAAAGCCAACTGCCCAGATGCCACCCACCGGCACCCCGACCTCGTCGCTGTCGCGAAGATGTCGAGCCGCTGCCAGCAGGTCGTCGCGCCACCCATCAAGGCTGAAGTTGCCCTCGGATCCCGGCATTCCACGCAGGTAGGGAACCATCGCCACCCACCCCAGCTGCCTGGAGATCCTTCGGGCCAGCTCGGGGAACGTGGCCGGCGAGTTGGCTCCCCCGCCGGGGCCACTAGGAAACCCGTGGCAGATCAGGACGGCGGGAACGTGCTCGTCGGGCTGCGGGCCACCGTTGACGACAGCGTCCTCAGGGTCAGGTGTTTCGAGATGGGCTGCAAGACGCAGGCCACCGGACCCGTAGTGGTGGTTTGCGCTCCCGTCCACAGCCTCAGTCCAGGCGGCGGAGGACCGAGGCGAACAGGCGGGCCCTCTCTACGTAGACCTCGGCGTTCTCGAGGTTGGCACCCTCGACCATCACGCCCTCCCTGACGGTTGCAGGAACCCCCAGGGCCATTGAAAGGGGGGGAACAACCTGGCCGTTGCGCACAACTGCGTTCGCACCCACGATCGAACCCCGCCCGACCAGAGCCTCGTGGAGAACCACGGACCCGACACCGACTACGACCTGGTCCTCGATCGTGCAACCTTCGAGGTGACAAAGATGGCCCAGGGTCACATCGTCGCCGACGATCGTCGGAAGGTCAGCCGTGCAGTGGAGGACGGCGTTGTCCTGCACCGAGGATCTCGCCCCGATCACAATCTGGTTCTCGTCGGCCCTGATCACGGCATGGGGCCAGACGCTCGACTCGGGGCCCAGCACAACGGCACCGATTAGTACAGCTTCGGGATGGACGTAGGCGGAGGAATGAACCTCAGGACCCATGTCGCCGATGGCGTACAGCGGCATCAGGAACCCAAACCGGCACCGGGGCCGAAGGAACCGTACGAGCCGCCCAGGAACACCATCGGTGAACCGCCGGTCCCATGGTCCCTCAGGTTGACAACCTCACCCACCACAAACAGGTGATCGCCGGCCTCCATGACATCAAAGACCGAACAGTCGATGCTGGCAACGCAGGAGGGAATGACGGGAGAACCGGTGAGGGCCGGAACCCAGCCGGTTCCCTCCCATGGGTCTCCGTCACGCGTGAAGAATGCATTGGCCAGATCGGCCTGGTCGTCGGCCAGCACGTTCACGCAGAACGAACCACCCGCACTGATTCGAGGCCAGGTCCTTGCATCGGCACCGATAAGGAACCCGACAAGAGGAGGATCCATCGAGACCGACACGAACGATCCGATTACAACAGCGAGGGGCTCGTCACCGTCCATTCCCGTAACGAGGGTCACCCCGGTCGGAAATCGCCCGAGCACCTGCCGGTATGCCTCGGGGGTGATGTCACCCCTCCGGACCTCGAGGTTGTCCTGCTGGTGTTCCTGCTGGCTGGCTGCCACGTGTCCCCCTGTACTCTCCGATTCGAAGGTAGTGGCCGAGGGTAGCCCGACAGGCTGACCGTTCAGGCTGTCGAGGAGAGGCCGACGTGGTGCCCTCTCCCACCAGGCGACTATGCAGTCGCCAGTGTCACGGTCTGACCCTCAACCGGTGCACTTACCCGACCCACGTCAAGACCGTCAGTCGCATCACGGGCCCATTCCAGCAACCCGTCGACCGTGTCGTCACAGTGCGACGGGTCATGATGGAACAGGGCAAGTTCTACAACCGAGGCCTGATGTGCTACCTCGAGTGCATAGGCGACGGTGCTGTGTCCCCAGTCGCTCCGTTGTGCGAACTCCTCGGTGGTGAACTGGGCGTCGTGGATCAGGAGGTCCACGCCATCAGCCAACTCGAGCACGGCCTCGTCCACCTGCCTGGGGTCGTCGACCGGTTGCTGGTGGTCGCTGATGTAGGCGACGCTCACGCCACCCCACTCGATCCGGTATCCGTTGGTCACACCGACGTGGGGCACCCGTCGCGTCCTGACCACTGCTGGACCGATCGACATGGTTCCGTCACCGACGTCGTTGAAGGACACACTTCCCGCCAGGTCGTTGACACAGATCGGAAAGTACGGCGGGTTCATGAACGAGGCGAAGGCAGCCTCCATGGAGCGGTTCCCGTCGGCCGGACCGAACACGTCAAGGTGCGCTCCGGGCCGGTTGATCGGGCCAAAGAAAGGCAGACCCTGAACGTGATCCCAGTGGAGGTGGCTTACAAGTGCCGTACCCCTGAACGGAGGCGCCAGCTCCCGCCGCTCCCCTTCCACCCCGTGTGCACGATCGGCTTCACGATCGACTTCCATGCCGAAGTCACGAAGGCCGGTACCCAGATCCAGGAGGATCGGGTCGGCACCGTCGGCCTGCAACACGACACACGAGGTGTTGCCGCCGTAGCGCTTGTTGGCATCACACGGACAGGGGGTGGAGCCCCTTACCCCGTAGAAGCGCACATCAAGTGAGTCGGCCATCAGGTACGAGGGTAAGAGTGGGCTTGATTCCACTTGTGGCGGTGTGCCAGACGTCTCAGGTGGCAGATGTCTCAGGCCCAGGCCCCTGGAGGGTCGCTACTTCCGCCGCCTGCTGGCCACCTCGGCACGGCCGTGCGCGATACTCACTGTGTGAGCCCCTTCCTGACGACAGACGGCCTTGTTGCCGTGGTGAAGCGGGAATGCCCCGCCTGCCAACTGGTGGTTCCGGTACTTGAACAGTTGGCCGCCGGTGCCGCTCTGACGGTGTTCACCCAGGACGACCCGGCATTTCCCGCCGATGAACCGTGGGTTGTCGACGACACAGACCTTTCCGTGAGCTGGGGGCTCGACCTTGAGGCCGTCCCCACGCTGCTGCGGTTTGAGGGAGGCAGGGAGGTTGGACGCACAACGGGCTGGTTGCGTGACGCCTGGGAGGACCTGACCGGCCACACCGGCCTTGGCCCTGACCTGCCGGCGTTCAAGCCCGGTTGAGGTTCGCTCACAGCTGACCCCGGGCGGGTCGACGAACTGAGGGCCCGGTACGGGGCACCGGGTGACGACTCCGACTCGGGCACACAACTCAGGTCACGTCATGTCCAGATCGCCTCACTCGAAGATGACGCCGAGGCCATGTTCGCCAGAGGCTGGACCGACGGCCTACCGGTCGTGCCACCCACTGAGGCAAGGGTCGAACGGATGCTTTCGGGAACATCGCGGAATCCGGCGGACCTCGTCGCTGTGGTACCACCCGACCTGGTCGACTGCACGGTGGAGAAGGTCGCCATCAACGCCGTCATGGCGGGCTGCCTACCCGAGTATCTGCCGGTGGTGCTGACCGCTCTCGAAGCCGTGTGCACCGACGACTTCAACATGCACGGTGTCCTTGCCACGACGATGTCGGTCGGGCCGGTACTTGTCGTGAGCGGGCCGATCACGAAAGAAATCAAGATGAACCACGGCATCAACGTGCTCGGGCACGGCAACCGGGCCAACAGCACCATCGGCAGGGCAGTCCAGCTCGTGATCCGCAACGTCGGCGGTGGGGCCCCGGGGGGCATCGACCGGGCCACCCTTGGCCACATGGGAAAGCAGGGCTTCTGCTTCGCCGTGGACCAGGAGGGCTCTCCATGGATCAGCCTCTCCGAGGACAGGGGTTTCGGTACTGACCAGAACACGGTCACGGCCTTTGCCGGCGAGGGACCCCATATTCTCATGGATCAGAAGAGCCGATCAGCCGACTCGCTGACCCGCATGCTGGCCCAGTCCCTGCTCGGATCGGTGTCGTCCCGTGTCGTGATGGGAATCGACGCAATGCTCGTGCTCTCCCCGGAGCACATGGCCAGGTACAGAGATGCCGGCTGGGACCGCTCCCGCTTCATGGAGGAACTGGCAAACCACCTGATGGTCGACGCCGACAGCATCATCATCGGATCTGGAGGAATAGAGGAGGGCCTGCCACAGGACTTCGCGGGCTTGTCCCTGCCCAAGTTTCGGCCCGGTGGCCTGCTCGTCGTCCACGCAGGCGGCCCTGCCGGACTCTTCTCGGCAGTAATCGGAGGCTGGGTCAACGGCCCGACCGGCAGCGAACCCGTAACGAAGGAGATCACGCCATGACAGCCACTTCCCAGACCGGCCTGACGGTCCTTGACCCGACGGCCGAGGGCCGCCCGGCTGAACGCGAGCTGACTCCCCGGGCAGAAACCCTCGCCGGCCTCACCGTCGGCCTTCTCGACATCTCCAAGCCCCGCGGGAACGTGTTCCTCGACAGGCTCGAGGAACACCTCGTGAAGATCGGTGCCGGAGTGGAGCGCTATGCCAAACCGACCTTCGCCAAACCCGCCCCCGTCGACCTTCGCCACGAGATTGCGACCACCTGTGACGCTGTCATCGAAGCACTCGCTGATTGAGGATCCTGTACGACGTGCAGTGTGCACGACATCAACGATCTTGAACGACGAGGGGTTCCAGGCGTGTTCGTGGCCTCCGGGCCATTCGAGGATGCCGCTGAAGTTCAGGCAAGGGCACTCGGCCTACCGGTCCGGAGCGTGTTCGTAGAACACCCCATCCAGGACAGAACCGACGAGGAGATGTCGGCACTCGCCGACGACGCCGTGAATGCCCTCGTTGCAGCCCTCACCCTTGCCAGTTGACCCCTGAACAACCCGACAGGAACCAGTGGATCTGACACCGGCGCGCTAGCGTCATCCGCCGTGGCAGCCACCGAAACGCTCCGGAACCCCGACGAGGTCCAGTTGCAGAGCCTGGAGGGGACATCGCGTCCCGTCTCCGAGTGGCTGACGACCTTTCACATGGCTGCAGTTGTCGTGGACCCGTTCACCCATGAAAGCTCATGGATCCTCGATACGGCCCGCCGCGTCCTCGACGCGTTCAGCGGTGCTGACGTCCGTGTCGCCTTCGTGGTCAGCGGAACCGACGGCGACGGAGCCGCCAGGTTCATGGGTCCGCTTGCCGGCTCAACCCTCAGCCTCGCCGACCCGGACCGTGGGTTCGCTCAGTCCCTCGGCCTCACGACCCTTCCAGCATTTGTAGCCATCCGACATGACGGCTCCACCATCGGGACGGCAGAGGGTTGGAATCCCGAGGCGTGGCGCAAGGTCGCCAGCGACCTTGCGGAGTTGACGGCATGGACCCGACCCGAGATCCCCGCTGCCGGAGACCCGGCCCCGTACGCCGGCACCCCTGCCATCTCCTGACGAACACCCCCGGCCGGCATCTCCCCGGTTGAACAGCCTGCCCGTGGGTAGGGTTTGCCGGTGACCCGACCAGTGGCGGTGGCTCCCGATACAAGACCTCCCATGTACGAGGCGATGTGCTCAGCTGTCAGACGCGCTGGTGCCGAACTGGTCGACCCGGTTGACGCAGAGGGCCTTGTCTGGGCCGACCCGGCCCGGCCCGACCTGTTCCCGTCGACAATCCAGGGAGCCAACAGCCTGACCTGGGTGCAACTGCCCTATGCGGGGATCGAGCCGTTCGCACACCACCTCGACACCCGTCTCAGGTGGAGCTGCGGCAAAGGGGTCTACGCCTCCGCAGTAGCAGAGACGGTCCTGGCGCTCATCCTGGCCACCTGCAAGAACCTCCACGGCTACTCCCGGGCCAGCACCTGGTCGGGTCCCGTTGGCCGCCAACTGACCAACTCGCGTGTCACCGTGCTTGGAGGCGGAGGCATCACTTCCAGCCTCCTGCCCCTGCTTGCCCCCTTCGACTGTCAGACGACCGTGGTCAGGCGAAGTAGCGCCGCATTCCCCGAAGCCGACCACACGGTCACAGTCGACCTCCTCGACGAGGTCCTACCCGAGACCGACATCCTGGTTCTGGCCCTTGCCCTCACCAGTGAGACCACCGGGATAATCGACTCACACCGGATGGACCTGCTCCCTGACGACGCCTGGATCATAAACGTGGCCCGAGGTGGCCACATCGTCACCGGTGACCTCGTTGCAGCCCTCACCCAGGGAAGCATCGGGGGCGCAGCGCTCGACGTCACCGACCCGGAACCCCTGCCCGACGGCCATCCGCTCTGGTCCCTCCCGAACTGCCTCATCACTCCTCACATCGGCAACACACCCGAGATGGGCCTCGCTCTTCTCACCCCGTTCGTAGAGGAGAACGTGCGGCGCTTCGTGGAACACAGGGACCTGCTGGCCACGGTTGACGTGGCCCTCGGCTACTGAGAACCGACAGGTGAGAAGGGTGGAGCATCGATGACGTGGGAAGTAGGGAGGTTTGCCGCTGCCGTCCTGGCCATCATGTTCATGATCGCAGCCGGCTCCAAGTTGCGTGACCCCTCGGCCACGCGCAAGAACCTTCGGAACTTCGGCCTTCCCAACCCCCGTCTGCTCGCCGTGGTACTGCCCATGACCGAAGGCGCAACCGCTCTGTTGCTGGTGGTCAACCCCAGAACCGGTGGCCCATGCGCTGTTGCCCTCCTGGCGGCCTTCACGACGCTTATCGCAGGCCGCCTCATGGCAGGCAACCACGACGCATGTGGCTGCTTCGGGGCATGGTCCAGCCGGCCCCTGTCGTGGAGAGACATTGCACGCAACCTGATCCTGATCGGACTCGGGGTCACATCCACGCTGGGCTGAGACCAACGCCAACCGGTTTGCTACCGTCCCAGCCACGAAGGTGAGGCCCCTAGGCGCCACCTTCGGGTACGACCACCTTGAGGAGACCAGGCCATGGATGCACTGACCGCCGCCCGCCGTTCAGCCACACCGATCGGCGACCTGGGCGCCAGGTTCATGCTGGATGGCCTCGCCTACAAACGCGGAGCCGAGTTGGGACTGCCGTCGGGAATGGGCACCTACGTGCTCGGACGGCTGGGGGTGATGGGCGACGTGGACCTCGATACGGCTGTGGCTGCCGCCTTCTTCTGGAACCGTGAGACGATTGCCACCAACTGGAACACCGACGATTCCGCCGTCACACCGTCTGCCGCAGCCCCCCTGTACGGCCAGGTGTGTGTCGAGCGCGGCCGGGAGTACCTCTCCGGCTTTGAAGGTGCCGCTCGCCTGGTCGAACTACTGGAGCGTGTCGTCGACTCAGCCGACGACACCGGCGCCGACCTGTTCGCCGGCTGGCGCGACCTGGACAGGCCGACAGACCCGGAGGGCCGGGCGTACCTGCTCACACAGGTGGCAAGGGAACTCCGCTTCTGTCGGCACGTTGCTGCAGTCCAGGCGGCCGGAGCCAACCCGCTGTCACTGGTTCTCACCAAAGGCGGTGATGCCAACGCCAACCTTTTCGGCTGGAGTGACCTGTCCTGTGGTCCTCTGGATCCCGAGGCACACGCATCCATCGAGGCCGCGACCGACCAGGCTTCGTCAGCCGACCTGCTGTGCCTCACCGACGACGAAAGGGCCGAACTGGTGGAGCTGGCCGATGCCGCCCTCGCACACGGCACCGCCTGACAAATACGCTTACTTACAGGCCTGCTGACACCCCGCTGACACCGACCAGGAAAGAGAGCACCTGCAATGGATGGCCTGATGATGGACAACCCCCTGTCCCTGATCCACATCTTCGACCGCGCCACCAACCTGTTTGCCGACAAGCAGATAGTGACGGCCACGCCGAGCGGCCGGGAGCGCCTGTCCTATGGCGACTGGGGTGAGCGAACCCGTCGTCTGGGTGGAGTCCTCGACGACCTCGGCATCAGCGATGACGGTCGGGTCGCAACCTTCGCATGGAACACCTCCCGCCACCTCGAGCTCTACTTTGCTCCACCGTGCACCGGAAGGGTCGCCCACACCCTGAACCTGCGCCTATTCCCCGAACAGCTCACATACATCGCCAACCATGCCGAGGACGAGGTCATCTTCGTCGACCAGTCCGTGGCAGGCCTGATCTGGCCGCTGATGGACACGTTCAACACGGTACGACACGTTGTCCTCATGGACGACGGTGCTCCAGTACCCGACGCCGACGCCATTAGGGCCGAGGTACACGACTACGAGGAACTCCTCAAAGCTGCCCCACCGGTCGAGTGGACCCGCGTTGATGAGAACCGCGCAGGGTCGATGATGTACACCTCTGGAACCACGGGTGACCCCAAGGGCGTCGTCTACTCACACCGCTCGATGGTGCTCCACACCTTCGGAGCGATGATGGCCGACACACTCGGTGTGAACGAGAGAGATGTGATCCTGCCGGTGGTGCCCATGTTCCACGCCAACTCATGGGGCCTGGCTCACGCCGGGGTGGCCACAGGGGCAACGCTCATCATGCCGGGAGCCAACCTGGCGCCCGGCGCCCTCGCCGACCTCGTCGAGACCGAAGGGGTCACCCTCGCTGCTGGCGTACCGACGATCTGGATGGGCGTGCTCCCGGAACTCGAGGGCCGCGACCTCTCTGCCCTCCGCGCCATTCCGTGCGGAGGCTCAGCTGTACCCCGCGCCCTCTCGGAGGGTTACCGCAAGATGACGGGCCTGCCCCTGCTGCAGGCATGGGGCATGACCGAGACCAGCCCGCTGGCAGCGGTCTGCCAGATCAAGTCGACCCTCGACCACCTGGATGACGATGCCAAGGCCGAACTACGAACCACGGTCGGGCTGGCAACACCGGGGGTTGACTTCCGCATCGCCGATGCCGAAACGGGCGAGGAGGTCGCCTGGGACGGCGAGTCCAGAGGTGAACTGCAGGTCCGAGGGCCGTGGGTAGCCCGCACGTACTACAACGACGACCGTTCAGCCGACTCGTTCACCGACGATGGCTGGCTCAGGACCGGCGACGTGGCTACAGCAGACTCTGAGGGCTACATCCGTCTGGTGGACCGAACGAAGGACCTCATCAAGTCTGGCGGAGAGTGGATCAGCTCGGTCGAGCTGGAGAACGAGATCATGGCGCACCCCGACGTGACCGAGGCGGCCGTGATCGGTATTGCGTCCACCAAGTGGGGTGAACGGGCCATGGCATGTGTGGTGACCGCCGAGGGTGCAACCCTCAGCGCCGACGAGATCCTCGCCTGGCTGGACGGACGGGTGGTCAAGTGGTGGATGCCCGACAGGGTCGAGTTCATCGACGAGGTGCCCAAGACCTCTGTGGGCAAGTTCGCCAAGAAGACGCTCCGCGACCGCTACGCCGACGTGCTGGTGGACTGAGATCGGGCCAATACCCAGACGAGTCCGGGCTGGGAGTTGAGGCCGGGATGGTTGGCTCGGGCCCCGGACCGTGCCATGATCAGCCCGGCGCGGCCACTGAAACCTGTGAACCGCGCAGCAACTCTCAAGAACAAGCCAAGCACCGATAAAGGGGACCCCAATGGAACTGTTCAGCGACTGGATGGGCATTGCCGGAGGTGGACAGGCCATGGGCCGGTTCGCCCACTACCTGGGCGGAATCACCTGGATAGGCCTCCTCTACTTCTTCAACTTCATCCAGGGCTCTGCCTTCGGCGAAATGGGCGAGGCCGCCCGGGGTGAGGCCCTCCGCAAGATCACATGGCGCACGCTGTGGTGGTTCCGCTGGGCGGCAGCCCTCACCTGGGTGTCGGGTATCTGGATCCTGGCCCACCAGGAGGTCCTGTCGAGCACCACCTACTGGCAGTCCGCAGCAGGAATGGGAATCCTCTTCGGTGCCCTGCTCGGCACGACCATGGCAGCCAACGTCTGGATGGTCATCTGGCCGGCACAACAGATCGTTATCGGCTCGTCGGTGACAGTGGCCGACGGCGGCGAAGCCGACCCGGCAGCACCTGCCGCCGCCAAGCGGGCAGGTCGGGCCAGCCGGGTCAACACCCTGTTCTCCATCCCCCTAATCTTCATGATGATGTGGCCGAGCCACTTCGGTGGTCCCAACTTCGGTACTCCCGACTCGGGTTCACGGATTGTGCTCTGGATCGTGTTCGCCGTCATCTGGATCGCCATGGAACTCTCGGCACTCGGCAAGGTGGGCGGTTACGACGGTGTCCTGAACCGGATTGCCCTCGACAAGCACACCGACACCATCAAGTACGGCTTCGCGATCACCGTGGTGCTCTACCTGCTCTTCGAGATCCTGGGCTGAGCAGCCACAACACTCATCCTCACGCTGCGACCCGTCCTTCCTGGGCGGGTCGCTCCGCGTCCGGGGAACCCGCGTCCGATAGTGAAACTCAGCCCACCAGCAACCGGGCCTCCATGCCGCCCTCACGGTGCCCGGGGATGTCGCAGTAGAGGATGTAGCGGCCGGCATCCAGGTCAATAGTGCCGACGGCGGTTGACCCACCGCTCACCTCCAGACGGAGGCGGTCCTCGTGGTCCTCGACGACCAGCGAGTGTCCCTGCATTCCATCGAGCACGTACTGAATTGTTATCTCGCCGGCTTCGGCCCCGTACTGGTCCGAGCCGAAGTCCAACGTGTCCAGAGCGACCACCCGAAGCATCCCGTCCACAGGTGCTGGCAGCGGAGTTACAGCACCACCGCAGGCCGCTGCCACTCCGACAAGCAGGAGCACGGAAGCCACTCGGCGCCAGATGGAGTTCGGTGTGTCTCTCATTGGCGGCGAGGCTACCGATGGAAGGCGCCCGTTGGGATCAGCAATGGGCGATGATGTGTCCATGACAGAGGCCACCAACAGCGGCAACGGGAAGGTCGCTCTGCTCGCAAACCCTGCGGCGCACTCCGGAACGGCCACCCGCAATCTCGACAAAGTGCGGGACCTTCTCCGGGAACGCTGCATCACCGTCGAACTACTGGCAGCGGACTCCACCGCCGAGAGCATCCGGGCCGTAGCCGGATCCACTGCCGGGCGGGTCCTCGTCATGGGTGGGGACGGGACAATCCACCTGGCTGCCTCTGTCCTGGCCGACACCGACCGGGTTCTCGGGATTCTTCCCAGCGGCACTGGAGACGACGCCGCCAGGGCACTGGGACTTGCCGACCGCGACCTGGCCCTGCAGATTGACCGGGCCCTCTCCGAACCGGTGCCCGTCAACCTCATCACCGGCGCAGAACGCCCGGTCGTCACCAGCCTCATTTCCGGATTCCCGGTTGCCGTGAACAGTCGGGCCAACGCAATGCGCTTCCCTCGCGGTGCCTCCCGCTACACGATCGCGACGCTCCTCGAGATTCCGAGGATGGTCCCCGCCACCTACCGGCTCACGCTCGACGGCGAGGCGACCGAACTGACAGCGGCGGTAGTAGTCGTTGCCAATACGGCGTGGTTCGGGGGAGGCATGGAGATATGCCCCGGCGCCGACCCGACCGACGGCCTCATGGACATCTGCGTCGTCGGAGATGTGAGTCGGATTGAGCTGCTCCAGTCCTTCCGAATGGTCGACACCGGTGCCCACGTGAACCACCCGGGTGTGTCGATGTTCAGGGCTGCAGAAGTCTCGCTGGAGTTGCTCGAGGACCCCGGGGGTACCGGCGCCGCCAGGGACCTGCGGGCCGACGGTGAGGCCATGGGTGCCATTCCTCCCGGCGGCCACACGACTGTTCGGGCAGACCAGTCGTGGCTTCTCGTTGCCGGAGCCTCAACCTGAGGCCGGCTCCGCGGCTAGTGTCAGCCCGCATGAACGACACCACTGGCATGCACAGCATCGAGATCACCTACTGCGTTCCCTGAGACTATTCACCTCGCGCCGTGAGCGCGGTCAGGGACCTCCTCTCCAACTACCAGCACGTCATCAGCGACCTTCGCCTGGTCACCGGGTCCAAGGGCGTCTACGACGTACGGGTCGACGGTGAGCTCGTCTATTCGAAGGACAAAACCGACCGCCATGCCGAAGACGGCGAGGTACTCGAGATCTTCAGGGGAATCGTGGGGCCCGACGTCGCCCTCTTTGGCACATAGAGGCACATCGAGACGCCCAGAGGCATAAGAACACGGTCCCCGGACCCGACAAACCGGCCCTCCGGAGAATACTCAGGGCGGCTCCAGGGGCCTAGACTCACCGGATGGGCCGGTGAATTGCCCGAAGACCATTTCTACACGCCAGCCCCAGACCAGGAGCACCACAATGAGCCTCGACGGAACACAGACACACGAAAACCTGAAGGCCGCCTTCGCAGGTGAGTCGCAGGCCAACCGCCGCTACCTCTACTTCGCCAAGGTGGCCGATATCGAGGGCTACCCCGATGTGGCCGGCAACTTCCGCGACACCGCCGACGGCGAGACAGGTCACGCCCACGGCCACCTCGACTACATCAAGGGTGTAGGCGATCCGGCCACTGGCCTCCCGATCGGCGACACCCAGGAAAACCTGGCTGCAGCCGTGGCAGGCGAGACCCACGAGTACACCGACATGTACCCGGGCATGGCGAGGACGGCCCGCGACGAGGGCTTTGATGAGATCGCCGACTGGTTCGAGACCCTCGCAAAGGCCGAGAAGGCCCACGCAGGTCGCTTCCAGTCGATGCTCGACTCGATCAGCTGAGCCCGGCAGCCGTCCTGACGGCAGCTCCAGTTGTAGGCCCTGCCACCGGCTTCCTGTGTCGGCCCGAAGGTTCCCTGTGACGGAATCCGACCACGGCTCCATTTCGTGCTCCCCGACTACCGGGCTCACATACGACCCGTCTGACGACCTCTACTGGGACCCGGCCGCCCTCAAGGGGGAGATCGACCGCACGTTTGAGATCTGCCACGGATGTCGGATGTGCTTCAAATACTGCGACAGCTTCCCGTCGCTCTTCTCATTCCTCGATGAACGCCACGACGGCGACGTGAGGCTGGTCACCGGCGACGAGACGGCCCAGGTGATGGACGCCTGCTTCCAGTGCAAGCTATGTGAGGTGCAGTGCCCCTACACCGTCCGCGACGGGCACAACTTTCAGCTGGACTTCCCGAAGCTGGTCCACAGGTACAGGGCACAACGGACCCGGGCCGGCAGTACGAGCCTGCGTGACCGGGTACTGGGTGATCCGGACCGCACAGCCAGGGCGGCCAGGGCATCCGGCGGGCTGGCCAACACACTCAACTCCAGAAGCCGGCTGCACCGACGCTTTCTGGACCTGCTCCTCGGCATCCACCCCGACAAGGATCTACCACGTTTCGCACGCACCACCTTCACGTCGTGGGCAGAAGACAAGGGCCTCGTCGGCGACGACCCCTCTGAGGGTGAGGTCGTCGTGTTCCCCACCTGCTACGTGGACCACAACGAACCCGAGGTGGGCCACGACACCGTGTCGGTGCTGTCCAGAAACGGCGTTGACGTCACCTGCGAGAAGGGCCTCCAGTGCTGTGGAATGCCGGCATGGGAGTCCGGAGACCTCGAGACACTCCGCAAGAAGGCCAGCATCAACCTGGACCGACTGATGCCCCATGTGGAGGCCGGCAAGTCAGTGGTTGCGATCAACCCGACCTGTTCGATGATGCTGCGCCGCGAATACCCGGAACTGGTCTCCGAGGAGGACCGCCCACGGGCGCAGGACCTGGCGGCGGCCGTGGTCGACCCCAGCGAGTTCCTGTGGTCCATCCGCGACGAGGACCGATTTGACAACCGCTTCGCCAGCACCCCGGTAAACGTCAGCTACCACGCCCCGTGTCACCTTCGCGCCCAGGCAGTGGGCTTCAAGGGGCGCGACCTCCTGCGTCAGATTCCCGATGTCAGGCCCTCCACGACAATGGAATGCTGCGGCCACGACGGCACCTTCGCCATGAAGACCGAGGGCTACGAGGTGTCGGTGAGGATCGGCAGGAAGGCATTTGACGGCATCGCCGCACCTGATGCAGAGGTGTGGGCCACCGACTGCCCGCTGGCGGCCCTCCAGTTCGCCCAGCACGCAGGCCGTCGACCCATGCACCCGATGTCGATCCTGGCGAGGGCATACGAGTCCGACGGATTCCCTACGCCTGTCGGTCAGGGAGACCCCAGATGACCGAGGTGTCGACCATTCGGGAAGGTGGCCACCCCCACCATGTGCGCCGCGAAGAGATCGTCGACTACCAGACCTACGAGGACAACCGTGGCGAGATTCGCAGCGGCGCAATGGCAATCAAGGCACCGCGCCGAATCCACGTTGGCGAGCACCTGACCTTCCTCTTTGAGAACCACGACACGATGCGCTACCAGATACAGGAGATCATGAGGGCCGAGAAGATCGTCCGTGAGGACGCAATCGCCGAGGAACTCGACACCTACAACGGCCTACTCGGTGGAACCGGCCAGCTCGGATGCACCCTCCTGATCGAAATCGACAACGAGGACGAGCGAAGGAGGATGCTCACGGCGTGGCTTGGCCTGCAGGAGCACCTCTATGCATTGGACCACGACGGAAACCGCTCCTACGCAGGATTCGACCCGTCTCAGGTCGGCACCGACCGCCTGTCGGCAGTGCAGTACCTAACGTTTGACCTGTCAACGCCACCTGTCGCCCTCGGCTGCGACTTCCCGGGCATGGTCCTGGAGACGAACCTCGACGAAGCCCAGCGGGTGGCCCTGGCCGACGACCTGGCTGCCACCAGGGGCTGACGACCCGCCGGCGTAACCCACCCAACCAGGGACAACGTCCCCGGCTATCACACCTGGCCCAGGTCAGCCAGATCCGCCAACTTGTCCAGGATCGGCAGCACCACGTCGGCACCGTCGGGCGGCAGCCCGAACACCAGCCTGTCAACCCCCAGAGCACGAGCCTGTTCCACAACAGCACGGTCATGGGGTGCTCCGTACACGCTCACCTCGACCTCGGCTGGATCACGACCCGCCCGCTCGCACTCCTCGTCTCTCGCCGTGAGCCAGGCCGACGGGTTGAACTCGCCGCGACCGGCAATCGGTATCCAGCCGTTCCCGTACCTCACGGCCCTCTTCAGGCCCCCCGGCATGACCCCACCAACGTGGATCGGCGGATGGGGCTTCTGGACCGGCTTGGGGTTCTGGAATATCGGGTCGAAGTCGACCTGTTCGCCGTGGTATTCGGCCTGTTCTGAAGCCCAGATCTCCTTCATGGCCTCAACCCGCTCACGCATCAGCCCGAAGCGCATCTCATGGTCGGTGCCGTGGTTGGCCATCTCCTCAAAGCCCCATCCGGCTCCAACGCCGAACAGGAACCTGCCCCCTGACAGTACGTCGATGCTCGTCACCAACTTGGCGAGATGGATCGGGTCACGCTGGACAACCAGTGCGATACCGGTGGCCAACTTGAGCTCAGTCGTCACCGCCGCCGCTGCGCTGAGGCACACAAAGGGGTCCATGGTGTCGTAATACATCTGTGGCAACACGGGCCCGCCGGGCCAGGGGGCAGTACGGCCCACTGGAATATGGCTGTGCTCTGCCAACCAGAGCGACTCGAATCCACGCTCCTCGAGGGCCACCGCCAACTCTGCAGGGGGGATCGTGTAGGAGCAGGGAAAGATGCTCACTCCGAGTTTCATGATGGTTGACATGATCGCTCCGTTGGTCCCGGTTCGTCGAATGGCCGACCCTAGACCCTGAGGTCGGATACGGCCTCATTCCTCGACTCAACGAGCGCCTCAGCTACTCCATCCCGGCTTGACATGCCGATAACAAGCATTATTATCGCTGGATGGTTGAAGTGGGGACCGGGGTCGACCCGTTACAGCGCGTGGTCTCTGACGAAGCCCCCTCCCCTGCAACAGACGACGCTCCAACGGGCGAGGACCTGACCGAAATCCTTTTGCATGCCGCCGCAGAGGTATTCGCCGAGCAGGGATACGAACGGGCCGGCGTCGCCGAAATTGCCCGGCGAGCCGGGGTAACAACCGGAGCCATCTACAGCCGCTACACCGGCAAGGCCGAGATGCTGCTGGCCGCCGTAGACCTGCACGTACCCGACGAAATCCAGCAACTGCTCCGGTCAGACCACCCCGGGGAGTCGGCCACAGACGTGTTGTCCTCGTTGGGCGCACACCTGATAGACGACCTTCCCAGGGGTTACGGCCTCTTCCTCGAAGCCATCGTGGCGGGCCGACGTGACCCCGAGTTGGCCGCAGCCATCCGCAGACGCGTCGAGGACGAAGACGCCAGACTGGCAAAGCTCGTCGACGAGGCAACCACAGACGGGGTCTTCGACCCCGACCTGGACCGGTTCGCAACCGTCCGCCTCGCACACGCCATCGGCTTCGGAATGACCCTCACCCGCGTAATGGGCCTTGAGCTACCCGAGTCCGAAACGTGGACAACGGTCATAGACAGGGTCATCGAAGCCCTGGCGGTTCCGGCCAACCAGCAGAGCTCACCCACTGACCAGGCCAACCCACCACTGGGCATCCCCCTACAAACAGGAGATTCAAAATGACCACGACCGAAAACCCCCTGAGCAGGGCATTCGATCTCGAGACCTACGCAAACGACCCGGACCGCATTGCCGAGTACTCGGTCTGGAATCAGGACGTGACCAGCGTGATCCACACAGTGGAGGACAACGCCGACGCCATCTTCACCTGGAACTACGACAAGGGCGAGCGGGCAGCGCTCGACAAGCTCTACGAGAAGGCCAAGACATCACAGTGGAACGGCCAGACCGACCTGGACTGGTCCATCGACGTCGACCCCTACAAGACCCTCACCCCGGCAGACCCCCTCGAGGTGGAGTACTTCGCGGAGAACCCGGAGTCGCCGCTCCACAAGTTCAACGACGCCGAATGGGCGGAGGTCGGTGTCGAGTCTCTCAACTGGAGCCTTGCCCAGTTCATGCACGGCGAGCAGGGGGCCCTTCTCTGCACCGCCAAGATCGTCGAGACAGTCCCCTGGATAGACGCCAAGTACTACGCCGCCACCCAGGTAGTTGACGAGGCCCGACACGTAGAGGTGTTCGCCCAGTACCTGGACACCAAGCTGGACGGAATCAAGTATCCGTGCAACACCCACCTGGGCCTGCTATTGGACGACATCCTCAACGACAGCCGCTGGGACATGACCTATCTCGGGATGCAGATCATGGTCGAGGGCCTCGCCCTTGCAGCATTTGGCTTCATGCATCAGACAATCGAGGAACCCCTCCTCAAGAAGCTGCTCCGCTACGTGATGAGCGACGAGGCCCGCCATGTGGCCTTCGGGGTGATCAGCCTCCAGGAGGTGTACCAGCAGCTGACAGTTGCCGAGCTGCGGGACCGCCAGGAGTTCGCGTTCGAGGCAGCCCTGCGGATGCGTGACCGCTTCATGCGCCAGGAGATGTGGGAGCGCTTCGGCGTAGACGTAAAGGACATGGTCAAGTTCCAACTCGGCATGCCCGACGAGCTGCGTATCTTCCAGAGGCTGCTGTTCTCAAAGATCGTCCCCAACTGCAAGAAACTGGGCCTATTGGATGCCGGCGACGGCTGGCTGCGTGACCGCTTCACCGACATCGGCGTAATCGAGTTCGAGGACTGGATCGACACCGGCGAGGAGTACGCCGACCTGGACGAGGTGGCAAAGGACAGGGAAGCCGCTGCTGCCAGCTAGTCCCCGGCCGACAGGTGGTGCCTGATGACCTCGTCGATCACGAACCTCAGGAACTTCTCTGAGAACACAGGGTCGATACCGGCAGCCTCGGCCATGCCCCGCATTCGTTCGACCTGCTCGGCCTCCCGCTCGGGGTCAGCCGGCGGCAGACCGGCCTCGGCCTTGTGGACACCCACCTGGCGGGTAACCCTGAAGCGCTCAGCCAGAAGGTGGATCATGGCTGCGTCGATGTTGTCGATGCTGGCCCGGAACTCAGCCAGCACCTGATCCTCGCCTGAACTGCCTGCCATGTCGTTTTCCTCTCGTGGAGACTCCAGCAGAGATGCCAGCAGCGTAGGCGCACAAGCCCATGCTCCAGCGCTGGTATCCAGCCGACCGGCGGCTACTAGTCTCCACTGACCTGTCACAACCAGTAAGGACAACCAATGGAGATTCCGCTCACCGTCGCCGATCACCTGCGGCGTGCCGAGATCGTCTACGGCGACCGCATCGCCATCATCGACGAGCCGGAACAACCCGCAGCGCCGCTGACCAACCTCACATACCGACGCACCGCCGACCTGGCACGTTCGATGGCCGTAGGGCTCGATGACCTGAGCCTGGAACAGGGCGCCCGGGTCGCGATGGTCTCCCACAACACAGCCCGCCTGCTCGTGTTTCTCTTCGGAACAAGCGCCTTCGGACGGGTTGGAGTTCCGATCAACTTCAGGCTGAACCGCGAAGAAGTGCAGTTCATAGTCGACCACTCCGGCGCCGAGGTCCTGATCATGGACCCGGAACTCGAGGCGGATCTGGGCGATATCAGGGTTAAGCACCGGCTAATAGCCGGCGAGGAGTCCGACGCTCTCTTCAACCGCGGCATGCGCGAGGGAGCCGAACCCCGCCCATGGACACCCGACGAGGCGGCAACGGCAACCATCAACTACACCAGCGGCACCACAGCCCGCCCCAAGGGTGTGGAGATGACCCACCGCAACCTCTGGCTGAACGCAGCCGTGTTCGGCTGGCATACCGGGGTAGACGACCGGGACGTCTACCTCCACACACTGCCGATGTTCCACTGCAACGGCTGGGGTATGCCATATGCGGTAACGGCAATGGGCGGCCAGCACATTGTCCTGCGCAAGGTGGATGGGCCCGAGATACTGCGCCGGATCGACCAGCACGGCGTGACGCTCCTGTGCGGAGCTCCAGCGGTGATCTCCACCGTCCTGGATGCGGCGGCTGACTGGGAAGGTCCGATTCCAGGCTCGGGAACCATGCGGATCGTCGTTGCCGGCGCACCACCACCCACCAGAACCATCGAAAGGGTTGAAACCGAGCTGGGCTGGGAGTTCATTCAGATCTACGGCCTCACCGAAACCGCTCCCCTCCTGACCATGAACAGGAACCGCTCCGAGTGGGACCACATGGATGCCGGCGAGCGGGCCTCAATGCTGTCGCGCGCCGGAGCCCCGGCGCTCGGAGTGAGCATCGACACGGCGCCCGATGGCGAGCTCCTCACCTGTACGAACCATGTGCTCAAGAGCTACTGGGACCAACCTGAGGAGACCGCCGCAGCCCTGGCAGATGGCTGGTTCCACACCGGAGACGGTGCGGTGATAGGGGAAGACAACTATGTCACCATCACCGACCGGAAAAAGGACGTGATTATCTCAGGCGGTGAGAACGTGTCGTCCATCGAGGTCGAGGACTGTCTCTTCTCGCATCCTGCTGTCGCCGAGGTGGCGGTCATCGGGGTTCCAGACGAGAAGTGGGGCGAGACCATCAAGGCCCTGGTCGTCCTGGGAGGTTCCGGGGATTCAGGGGAGCAGGGCGCCGACCTCCCCGGCGAACAGGACCTGATCAGCCACTGTCGCGACAGGCTGGCACACTTCAAGTGCCCGACATCAGTTGAATTCCGCGATGAACTGGCGCGCACCGCTACCGGAAAACTCCAGAAATTCAAGCTCCGGGCCCCCTACTGGGAGAGCATGGCAAAGCAGGTGAACTAGGAGTGTGAACCAGTAGTGCCAGATCGGCCCGATAGAAGGATCGGGAAGTGTGAGACAGAAATTGTGAGACCGACAGAAGCGGAGCAGGCCATGTCAACAGGGTCTGAGCGACTGGCCATGTGGGCCGCAAAAGCTGCACTCGCAGCATGTCTCCTCGCCGGCCTGCTGTTTCCCGAGATCCCGGGGGTGGCGGGAAAGGGATGGCCTGAACGCGCAGTCGGCTACCCGCTGTCGGCTCTCATTGTGCCCATTGTCTGGTGGATAACGCGTCGCCGTCGGCTTCCCGACACCGCCTCAACGGACAGTGCCTCGCCCTCCACCTACCCCTACCTGGGTGACGCCCTGCTCGTTACCCCTTTCGTCCTGGACCTTGCCGGCAACCTCATGAACCTCTACGACACCTTCGAGCAGTTCGACGACATCCTCCACTTCGTGAACTGGACCTTCCTAGTGGCCGCCCTGGTCCTGTTTCTGAGGTCGGCCCGGCTCGCCCGCTGGAACCTCGTGCTCCTCGGCTCTGGATTCGGCGCACTGGCAATCGTTGCGTGGGAGGGGGTCGAGTGGATCATCCAGGAGATGGGCACCACAGGCCTTCAACTCACCTACGACGACACAATTGGTGATCTGCTGCTCTCCTCGTCAGGCGGGGTTGTCGGAGCAGCTCTGGCTGCGCTGGCCCTGACACGCCGGGGATCTAGCGACCAACTCTCGGGCTGATCTCCGATTGACCTTCCGGCTAGGTTGCCAAGTCCGCGAGCGGCACGCCCTCGAAGAACCTTCTGGGGTTGTCGACCACGAGCATGTCGATCTGCTCGTCGGTCACGCCCTGGTCGTGCAACATCGGGACTATCTCACGGTCGAAGCGGGTTGGGTCGAACATGTCGCCCGCACGTTCGACGAGTGCCGGGGGGAAGGGTTCACCCCTCCAGCACCAGACGGAGTCGTGGCTGACGACAACCCGGTCACCGGCCCCCTGCTCGAGCAGGCGGACCAGCGAGGCCACCCTGTCGACATCGGGCATGAGCGTTCCGATGCCGAACCTGTCAAAGCCCAGGTAGCTACCTCCTGCGACTATCCCCATGTGGTAGTCGGTATCGGTGGTTCCACACGAGTGCCCGATGATCACCCTGTTCGCCGGCACCCCTGCGGCAGTGAGCACCTGTTGCTGCAGTTCACCCATCGTTCCCCGGTCGGTGTGTGTCGTCACAGGAGTGCTGGTGGCAACCGACGCTGCCGCAGCCGCATCAAACACGATCCGCTCGTAGTCGGTCATCGCCCCCGGCCCGGTCGCACACTTGATGATCCCCGGCCTGACACCGCTGCTATCGACACCGTCTGTCAACTCAGAGATGAACTGATCGGCCATAACGGCGCCGACGTCTTCGAACTGAGCCCTGAAGTGCCAGTAGGCCGTGCCACCCTGCTCCTCCTTGTAGAGGCCGGTCGCGCAGACGATGTTGAAACCGGTCGCCTCGGCCACCTCGACCATCAGATCAACATCGCGCCCCAGGTCAGACGGACACGGATCGAGCATCGAGGAGTAGCCCAGGTCCTGGAGTTGGCTGATGCGCTCCGTGCACAGAGCCACCATCTCGGCCCTGTCGGGACCAGGTCGACTGGAGTGGGCCTCGAAACCCGCATAGCCGATGCTGAGGTGCTCATGCATGAGCGTCCGCCCCAGATCGGCGGTCGGAACAGGACCCGTAACGGTCTGAACAATGCTGGCCCCGGTGGCACCCGGCGTTTCCCCGGAGACATCCATTGGCTCCGCTGGATCAACAGGCATGGCCCCATGCTCCCACAGTGGCTGCATGGACCAGTTCCCAGAGACAGAAGCACTGCGACGAGAACCTGAGGGCATCGCTACCCCCCCCGCCGGGTTGCCAGTGTGACATCGGGCATCTAGCGTGGATGCCCGCTGCCCAACGATGGGCGGCCATCCGCGCACCTCGTCCTACCCGGACAGACTGCACGGATGATCAATCAGATTGAATCGAAAGACGAATCGGAGGGGTTCATATGCAGAAGAGCAAGCTCGTAAGGCTGCTTGCACTGTTCCTGTCGATTGGTGTCATTGCCGCCGCGTGCGGTAGCGATGACAGCGACGACGCACCGGCCGCACCGGCCACGACAGCAGCTGCAGCCACAACGGCTGCACCAGCCGCAACGGCTGCACCCACGACTGCAGCGGCCGCACCGGCCACCACGGCCGCAGAGGTCGAGGTTGTGCAGGGTGGAAGCCTGCTCGACGCCGTTCAGGCGCGTGGCACGCTCATGTGTGGTGTGAGTGGTAGCGCTGTGGCGTTCTCAGAGACCCAGGCCGACGGTTCGGTCACCGGTTTCGACGCCGACTACTGCCGTGCAGTGGCAGCAGCCGTCCTCGGTGACGCCGACGCCGTCATGTTCATGGCGTTGA